>JAZUHA010000360.1:0-4258 GCA_045641485.1 Acutalibacteraceae bacterium | reverse complement strand
AAAGGCGCCTCCAAAGGCGAAGGACTCGGCAACAAATTTCTTTCTCATATCCGTGAAGTTGATGCCGTAATTCATGTTGTACGTTGCTTTGACAATGACGATATTATGCACGTTGACGGCTCCGTCGACCCTCAAAGAGATATTGAAACCATAAATCTCGAACTTATTCTTTCCGACGTCGAAATCATTTCACGCCGTATAGACAGAACCGAAAAAGCCATGAAAGGCGACAAATCTCTCGCTTCGGAAGTGAGTTTTCTTAAAAAAATAAAAGAAGCACTCGACAACGGTATATGTGCAAGAGCGGTTGAAATGACCGATGACGAAAAAGCAATACTCGATACGGTGGATTTGCTCACATCAAAACCCGTCATTTACGCCTGCAATATGAGTGAAGACGATTTTGCAAACAATATCGAAGAAAACGAAAGATACAAAGCCGTTAAAAAACTCGCTTTGGAAGAAGGCAGTCAGGTACTTCCCGTTTGTGCGGAACTCGAAGCACAGATAGCGGAACTCCCCGATGATGAAAAAGAACTTTTCCTTTCTGAACTCGGCATAACCGCGGGCGGTCTTGACTTGCTTATTGAAAGAAGTTATGACCTTTTGGGGCTTATGAGTTACCTTACGGCAGGTCAGCCCGAAGTAAGAGCCTGGACAATTAAAAAAGGTACAAAAGCACCGCAGGCGGCAGGAAAAATCCACTCCGATTTTGAAAGAGGATTTATCCGTGCGGAAGTCGTTTCATTTGATGTTCTTATGGATTGCGGCTCTATGCAGGCGGCAAAAGAAAAAGGTCTTGTCCGTTCCGAGGGTAAGGAATATGTTATGCAGGACGGAGACATAGTACTTTTCAGATTTAATGTTTAACAACAGTTTGAAACTTTCAGAATTGAATGCGGAGTTGTTTTTTATAACGGCAACTTCAAAATGCCCGAGGAGAATAATAAATTGAAATCGGTAAAGAGAAAAAATATGTATAATGTCATAAACTGGTTTCTCGGAATTACGCTTTGCGGTTTCGGAGTCTGCCTTTGCACAAAGTCCGATTTCGGACTTTCCATGATAGCCGCACCGCCGTATATAATTCATTATACGCTCAGAGATTTACTTCCGTGGTACAGCCAGGGCACTTCGGAATATATATGGGAAGCCTTTTTGTTCATTATCGTGTGCATCATCGTAAGAAAATTCAAAATGAGAGGTTTGCTCTCGTTTTTGACGGCAGTTCTTTCGGGATTTGTAATAGACGGGTGGTTTATACCTCTCGGCGGAAATGCACCGTATGAAACTTTTACGGCAAGGTTAATCGCTTTTCTTATAGGCGCACCGGTTATCTCTCTTGCGATTGCTTTTGTTTTCAGAACAACTCTCCCGCCGCAGGTATATGAACTTGCCGTCGGCGAAATTGCGAAAACATACAATCTGAAAATAGGCAAAGTAAAACTTGCAAACGACATTATTATGCTTGTTATATCCCTTTCCCTTTCGCTCATTCTTACAAAAGGCTTTACCGGGATAGGAATAGGTACGATTATTGTAACCTTTTTAAATGCACCGATGATTTCATTTTTCGGAAAAATCATTGATAAAATTGAGAAATAAAACACACTTCAATTTCTTCCGTTGTTTGAAAGCGATTTAAAGCACATAGTCGATTACATTTCTGTTCAAATATAGTTATGTATTGCAATTTTGCCGTAAACAGAATATAAAAAGCAAACGGTTTATCAATTCTGATTAAAACAGAACGATAAACCGGTTTTTTATTTTGTTAAATTGAATCAAAAAGGTAAATATCGGAGAATGAACTAACGGTTATTCAGGCTAAAAACTAAATTCTAAAATCTAAAAACTCAATACTTATCCGTGCATACAGCATTACCGTTACTCGAATAATAACCGCTCATATACGAGCCTTTTACCGCTTTTACGGTATAAGTGTATTTAACGCCTTTTTTGGCTGTTTTATCAAGATATGTTACCGCAGAAGCGCCCTTTACCGTGGCAAGTCTTGAAAATCCGCCGGTTGTTTTTCTGTAAATATAATACTTATCGGCAGAGGAGTTTTTGCTCCATTTAAGAGTTATACCGCTTTTAGAGGAAACTGCGGAACTTATTTTCGGAGTTTTAAGATAAATATCGGTCACTCCGTCGTCATTTTTATAAATGCTTTTGTACTTACTGTAATACGCTTTTACATTATAACTGTATTTCACACCGTTTTCGGCGGTTTTATCTGTATAAGAAAGCACGGAAACACCTTTTACCGCAGTAAGTTTTTCAAAACTTCCGTTCGCTGACTTGCGGTATATAACATAGCCCGATGCACCGGAAGATTTAGTCCAACTTAAATTCACTCCGCTTGTGCCGTTACTTACCG
Organism: Acutalibacteraceae bacterium; assembly: GCA_045641485.1. Taxonomy (GTDB): domain Bacteria; phylum Bacillota; class Clostridia; order Oscillospirales; family Acutalibacteraceae; genus DTU089. Next base: position 1,875 of record JAZUHA010000360.1, on the reverse strand, counting down.
TAACTTCCGGAGCCGGAAGATATCTGCCCGAAACACCCGTTTCATTATAAAGACCTTTGAAACCGCCTTTGCACGAAACAACGGTATATGTATATGTCACACCCGTTTTTGCGGTTTTGTCCGTATAAGATGAAACATCGCCCGTTTCTGCCAGTTTGGTATAACCGCCGTCAGATGTTTTTCTTCCTATTATATATTTGTCTGCACCTTTAACCTTTTCCCATTTAACGGTAATGCCTTTTTTGGCACTTGTTGCTTTTAAACCTACGGGAACGGCAAGAAAATATGTGCTTATACCGTCTGTATCATAATTACTTATAAGTTCGTTTCTGAAACATTTAACCGTATAATAATATGTATTATCACTTTCAAGGTCTTTATCGGTATATTTCACTGCAGAAGCGGAAAACTCGCCTATTTCTTCCCAATCCGTATCTTGTGTTCTTCTGTAAAGAATATACCCCTCACACGAAGCGACTTTTTTCCATGTGACCGTAATGCTGTTTACATTCATTTCACAAGAAACAAGTACGGGAGTCGGAAGTTTAATGTATTCAGCGGAAACACCCGCTCTTTCAAAACTGCCCTCAAAATCACCGACACAAGCACTTACGGAATATTCATAAACATTGCCCGTCTTGATATTGTAGTCACAGTAAACGGTATCGTCAGTGTAATGTTCTTCGATTTTCTGCCATACTCCGCCGTTTGTTTTGCGGTAGATATTATAACTGTCTGCCCCGTCTGTTTCTTCCCAGTAAAATGTAATACATTCATTATCGGCTACTGCCTCCGTAAGTTCGGGAGCATCGGGATTTGTGTTTACGAATTTAAAATCATTTTCAAGTGCATAAGTTTCGGCAGGGGTGTTTTTTTCTCCCCAAATTTCAAACTCTTCATTCTTAACAAAATCCTGTTCCTCAGAATACATATATCCCAAGGCGTATTCTCCGATTGACTGAACACAAAACGGAATATAAACAGAAGTTACATCCGAATTATAAAAAGCTTTGTCACAAATCGAACTTAATGCTTCATTTAATTTAACAGATGTGATTTTGCCGTTAAAGAAAGCCTTTTCGCCTATTACAAGAACTGTTTCGGGCAAAGTAAGTTCGCCCGTTTTATTTTCGGGACAGCGAATTAAAACGGTTTTATCTTTGTTATAAAGAACACCGTCAACGGATGAATAACTTTCATTTTCACTTTTTACTTCTATATCCGATACGGGAGAAAAATCAAATGCTCCCACTGAAATTTCATAAACCGTTTCGGGAATTATGATTTTTTGCGTAAAGCACTCTTTAAACGCACCGCCTTCTATACGGCAAACCGGAAATTCATCAATCGTTGCCGGAATTTCACAAACTTCGGTTTCCTCACACTTTGCACCCGTAAGGACGGCTTCGCCGCCGTCTTCATAATATGTAAATTGCGGAAGAACTTCTTTCTGTTCTTCTTGTTGCTCCTCCTGCTGTTCTTCCTGCTGTTCTTCCTGTTGTTCTTCCTGCTGTTCTTCTTTTTGTTCTTGTTTTTGTTCTTCCTGCTGTTCGAGTTGCTCCTGCCGGTCTTCAAACTCGGCAAAAGAAACAAACGGGAAACAACCGAAAACCATAATCAAAGACAAAAGTACTGCAAGTGTTTTTTTCATTATGTTCACTCCTGTTTACACATACTTCCCATATTGTTAATAATAACATAAAATATCTATTTGTACAGTGATTATTACAAAAATTTATAAATTGCAATATAAAGATTCCACAAAATTAAGCAACCAAAATTTGTTTAATAATCATATCAGACGAAAGACCGTTAAGTGATCTTCTGGGATAGTTATTGATCCAATGCTCAATCATCTTAATTCTCTCATGAGAG
>JAZUHA010000359.1:0-10190 GCA_045641485.1 Acutalibacteraceae bacterium | reverse complement strand
GACATTTGCGATAATGAACTGTTTTTGAAGAGAACGCCGACATCGGACAGGCTACTTGCAGATTCCGAACTGCGTTATCCGTATGAAGGTTCAAAGACACTGATGTATGTATTTGATAGATTTGAAGATACGGCGCTTGTTTTAGAACTTCTGGATAGTATGTATACAGAACTTCCGGAAAAGAAACCCAAGAAAGCCAAATGAGACTGATAAATCCCGGTTTATCGAGCAAAATCAAGAGTACTGTTTAGTGGTTTTTACCCCCACAATGTACTGTTTGTTGGTACTTATACATTAAAATGGGCTGTCGCACCGAACGGCAGCCCATTTTTGATTCTTAAAAGTCACGAAACACCGCAGAGTTTAATAATTTTCCGCATGAATTTCAAAATAACTTTGCGGGTGATTGCATACTGGACAAACTGCGGGTGCTTTTGTACCTACAACTATATGACCGCAGTTACGGCATTCCCAGACCTTAACCTCGGATTTTTCAAATACTTTTGCGGTTTCAACATTTTTAAGAAGCGCACGGTATCTTTCCTCGTGGTGTTTTTCTATTTCGGCTACTGCTCTGAATTTTACCGCAAGAGCCTCAAAGCCCTCTTCCTCTGCTGTTTTTGCAAAACTTTCATACATATCAGTCCATTCAAAGTTCTCGCCGTCGGCAGCCGCTTCAAGGTTTTGTGCGGTATCGCCTATGCCGTCAAGTTCTTTGAACCACATTTTTGCGTGTTCTTTTTCGTTATCTGCTGTTTTAAGGAACAAAGCGGCAATCTGCTCAAAACCCTCTTTTTTTGCCTTGGAAGCAAAATAGGTATATTTGTTTCTTGCCTGAGATTCGCCTGCAAAAGCATCTTTCAAATTTTGTTCCGTTTTTGTACCTGCGTACTTATTCTGTGCCATATTAAAAAACCTCCTGATATAAATTACTTAAGATAAACTGCAAGACCGAGTTTTGTCATAATACTCCAGAATAAATCAATAAAGAATGCTACTATAGAGTATACGCCGTGTTCTTTAAGAGTATCCGCTTTTCCGTCAAGTACGGAATCTGCAAGAGAAACATAATCTCTGTCTGCAAACGGCTGTGTTTCGTCATATTCCGCTCTTTCGCCGTTCATAATAGTAAAGTCAAGCGTTCTGCTGCCTACGGGCAAAAGTATATTGCCGTCTTCATAATAATCTATGCTTATCTGAATAAATTTACCGCTTACTTCCGGAAGTTCGCCTTTTACCGGTACTTCGATTTTTTCGCCGGGCTCAATAACCGGAAAACCGGACATATTAACGGTAATCGGTGCACCGTTTACATTAACTGCGGTTATTCTTAACGAATTGTCTTTTGAAAGATTTTCTATTACGAAAGTACCGTAATCTCCGCCGACATAACCGTCTTTATTATCCTTAAAATAACCGTAAACGGTATTGGAACGGTTTGTTGAAACATGGAACTGCGGATATGCTTCGTTTGAATAAACATCGGTTATTTCGTCTGTTAACAGAAGCGTAACGGCAAGTTCTCTTGAATAGTCGTCAAGGAATGTCATACCGTGGAAGAGTTCATCTACATACCAGGTATTTTCGGGAAGATATGCCGTACTTCCGTCAACCTCCATAGAGGGAGAAAGGTGGTTATGTGTTTTATCGGTACAAGTTACATTTGCGGTAACATAACCGTCTGCATATCTTTTGCCGTACGGTGCGCATGTTGCACCTGTGGAATCGTTTGTTGCGATTATACCGTCAGAATTAACTTTAAGTCCCGTAACACTCGGGTTGCCCGTTCCCGCTATAATCGAAACATTCATACCGTAATCGGTAATACATTTTGTAAGAGCCTCGTTATAATTCGGCATAATCTCGTAATGCACCTTGTCGCTCTTTTCGATTATCGCTTTGTTAAGGTCTTCATCAAGATATTTTGCCTTGAGTTCGTCATAATATTCGGCGGGAATAAAGTCCCAGATACTGCCGAAGTTACCTATAATCTGTTTGCAGTAAGGCAAAAATCCTTTAATTACATCCTGCAAAAATCCGAGTTCAAGTGCTTGTGTAAGCCATTTAAACTCAAGTTCCGTAACAAAACCGTGCTCAAGGAAATATACAAGAGTATATGTATCGAGTTTTATTGTTTCGGACATAATATCGTAAGCAAGAACGGCACCGCCTGCCGCCGGAACGGTAAGAACGGCATTGTCAACATCTTTCTTGTAACCGTAAAGCGAAAGATATGTTGCGGTAACCTGACCGCCGTGAGAAACGGCTATAAGATTTACCTTGTCTTTACCCGAAACAGCCTTGACATCCTGAATAAACTCGTCAAGTCTTGCGGCACAGTCAAGTGCGGACATTCTCCAGTCCTCTGTAAAATAATAGCATTTTTCTTCGCCTATAAGCGATGAAATTTCAGAGAAGAGTTCCGGCTCACCGAGAAGGTCTTCCATATTATTTGCTTTAAGGTAAGCCATATTTGAAACAGATGCTTCCGGTGCTACTATTTTAATGTTGTTTACACTTGAGCCGTCGGGATTGCAGGCAAGTACGCCGAGCATATCTACGGCTTCTTCACCGACTGTTTTACCGAGTTTTTCACCGTTGCCCTTTGCCATATCAACAAGGTTCCCGCCGAGGTCAACTATTCTTTTTAAAATTCTTGATGTGATATCATCGGGAGTAAAACCCCATACTCTTTTCGGAAGTTCGTACTCACTTTGAAGTTCAAGCTGACTTCCGCTGTAACCCGGCACAAGAATAACGGGATATTCCGATAAATCAGCCTCATTTTCCACTGCATAAGAGCATACGGAAAATACGCCGAAAAGCATAATCATCGAAAGAATAATACATAAAGTTTTTTTCATAATTCTGCCTCCTTTTTTAATATATCCATATTAAACCATTTCCGGATTTTTTTCAAGTAAAAAAAGCGAATAAAAATTTAATATTTTATTGACAATACCGTAATATTTAATTATAATAAGCGTATCTCAATTGGAAGCCAAAGAGCCTTCCAAAGCAAGATGATTTGACCGCCCGTTTTTTCGGGCTTGAGGCCATACGGACAGCCGGGTCAGATGCCGCACATACCGCAGGAGCGGTCGGCAACTTCTGTTGCCTTATTGATTGAGTTAAAAGCTCAGTTTCAAAAGTTGGTTACTTCATAACCGATGCCGAATGCATAAAACTTGTGAAATGGTCAATAAGAGTAGTAAAAGTAATCTTTGCTATATAGACTCTAAAACCCATTGGGATGCGACAAGAGCAGTTTTGCATATTTGCGAAAAACCGCTTTTTGTGTCGGATTATCTGTATATTTCAAGTGATATGCTTACCGGCGTATCACTTTTTGTTTTTTCGGGGGCGGACTTAATGGAAAAAATAGTAGAACTTAAAAACATTTCAAAGTCTTTTGACGGCGAAAAAGTACTTGATAATATAAATCTTGATATTTACGATAATGAGTTTCTTACGCTTTTGGGTCCCTCCGGCTGCGGAAAAACAACGACTTTGCGTATGATAGGCGGTTTTACGGAGCCCGACTGCGGTGATGTAATATTTATGGGTGAAAAAATAAACGATGTTCCGCCGCACAAAAGAAATGTTAATACGGTTTTTCAGAAATACGCACTTTTTCCGCATCTTAATGTTTTTGACAATGTTGCATTTCCGCTTCGTGAAAAGAAAGTTCCCAAAGCGGAAATAAAAGAAAAAGTTAACGAGATGCTTTCTCTTGTTAAACTTTCAAATCTTGCAAAACGCCGTATTGATGAACTTTCGGGCGGTCAGCAACAGCGTGTTGCAATAGCAAGGGCGCTTATAGGTCACCCGAAGGTCCTTCTTCTTGACGAGCCTCTCGGTGCACTTGACCTTAAACTGCGCAAAGATATGCAACAGGAACTTAAAAAAATTCAGAAAGCCACGGGAATTACATTTATTTTTGTTACTCACGACCAGGAAGAAGCCCTTACAATGAGCGATACCATAGTTGTTATGAGTGACGGCAAAATCCAGCAGATAGGTACACCCGTTGATGTATATAATGAGCCGACCAATGCATTTGTTGCGGACTTTATAGGAGAAAGCAATATTCTTGACGGCGTTTTTGACGGAGACGGAAAAGTTCGTTTTTCGGGTGCTTTGTTTGACTGTGTAGACACGGACTTTAAAAAAGGCGAGCAGGTTGATGTTGTGGTTCGCCCCGAAGATGTTGATATAGTAAAGGAAAACGAAGGTCAGTTAAACGGTGTTGTTACATCGGTAACATTTATGGGCGTTCATTATGAGGTTATCGTTGATATAGGCGGTTTTAAATGGATGATTCAGACAACCGATTTTGTTGATGAAAACGAGCATATCGGTCTTTACATTGAGCCTGATGCAATACATATTATGAAAAAATCCGAATATTCGGGACTTTACGGCGATTATTCTTCTTTTTCAAATGAACTTGACGGGCTTTCCGAGCCGGCAGATACGGAAAGTGAGGCGGAAGAATGACGGGCACAAAGAAAAAAAGCATATTAAAAAAACTGAATATAGGCGTTGCACCGTATTCCGTATGGGCAGTGCTTTTTGTACTTGTTCCGCTTGTTTTTGTCGCTTACTACGCTTTTACCGATAATAATTTTTCTTTTACCACAGAGAATATTACGAGATTTTTCACTACGGTCAGTGAAGTAAACGGCAAGGAAACGCATACATATCTGCTTATTTTCGGGCGTTCGCTGAAATTAGCCGTAATTTCTACCGTAATCTGCTTTTTAATAGGTTATCCTACGGCATACATTATGTCCCGTATGAGTGAAAAAGCACAGAAAATTATGCTTGTTCTTATTATGATACCGATGTGGATGAACTTCCTCATCCGTACTTATGCGTGGATGACGATTTTGCAGGACAAAGGTATTCTTAACGGTTTTTTAAATGCGTTGGGGTTAAAAGGACTTCATATAATCGGTACACAGACTGCTGTTATTATAGGTATGGTGTACGATTATCTTCCTTATATGGTTCTTCCGATTTATTCCGTAATGGCAAAAACAGATGTTAAACTTATAGAGGCGGCAAAGGATCTCGGATGTAACGGTTTTTCGTGTTTAAGGCGTGTGATTTTTCCGCTTTCGCTCCCCGGAGTTATGAGCGGTATCACAATGGTACTTATTCCGTCTGTAAGTACATTTTATATTTCACAAAAACTCGGCAGCGGAAAATTCTTCCTTATAGGTGATGCGATAGAAGGGCAGTATGTTGCAAATAATCTTCATTTTGCGGCTTCCATATCATTTATACTTATGATTGTACTGCTGGTTTGTATGGCTGTAATTAAACGATTTACGGATAAAATTTCTAACGGAGGCGGTAAAAAATGAAAACGGCTTCCAAAATATACACATTCCTTGTTTTTCTTTTTCTTTTTGCTCCTATACTTATTCTTGTCGTTTTCTCATTTAACGAGGCGAAAAGTCTTTCGGTATTTTCGGGTTTTTCGTTTAAATGGTACGAGGAACTTTTAAACGATGAAATTACACTTGACGGTGTAAAAAACTCACTCTTACTTGCCGTTTCGGCTACGGTTATTTCTACCGCTATGGGTACGGCGGCTTCTGTGGGAATAAATAAACTTCGTTCAAAATGGTACAAAAGCGTTTTGGCAACGGTAACGGATATTCCCATGACAAATCCCGATATTATTACCGGTATATCGCTTATGCTTCTGTTCGTTTTTGCAGGCAGACTTGTGGGTGCAAATGAAAGTCTTAATTTCTTTACAATGCTTATTTCCCATATAACATTCTGTCTGCCCTATGTTATTTTGCAGGTGCTTCCGAAATTACAGCAAATGGATCCGTCTCTTCCCGAAGCGGCGCAAGATCTCGGCTGTACACCGCTTAAAGCGTTTTTCAAAGTAACTGTTCCGCAGATTTCTTCCGGCATAATAACGGGCGCTATTATGGCATTTACCATGAGTCTTGACGATTTTGTCATAAGTTATTTTACGGCGGGAAACGGCTTTCAGACTTTGCCGATAAGAATTTACAATATGACGAAAAAGACGGTTACACCCAAAATGTATGCTCTTGCGACAATTATATTTTTCGTAATACTTGCTTTACTTATCATCAGCAATTTTACAAGCGCTGATAAAAATAATAAATCAAAAACAAAGAAAGAGGAAAAGTAAATGAAAAAAATCACTTCTGCTTTACTTGCTGTTGTCATTCTTGCATCGGTTATGTTCGCCGGTTGTTCCGACGGCGGCAAAAAATCGCTCACCCTTAATGTTTATAACTGGGGTGAATACATCTCTGACGGCAGTGAGGGAACTTACGATACCGTAAGCGAATTTGAAAAATGGTACGAGAAAACTTACGGCGAAAAAATTACGGTTAATTATGATACATTTGCAAGTAATGAGGATATGTATGCAAAACTTTCCGCAGGTGCCGTAAGTTACGATGTAATTATTCCGTCTGACTATATGATAGCCCGTATGGAAAAAGAAGATATGCTTCTTCCTCTTGATTTTAAAAATATTCCCAATTATAAAAATATAGACGATGCATTTAAAGGTCTTTATTACGATGAACAGAATCTTTATTCCGTTCCTTATGCTTACGGAATTGTGGGCATTATATACAATGCAAACGAAGTAGATGAAAAAGATGCAAAAGGCTGGAGCCTTATGTGGAATGAAAAATATAAAGAACGCATTTTGCAGTTCAATAATCCCCGTGATGCTTTCGGCACTGCAATTTATAAACTCGGTCTTGATGTAAACACAACCGATAAAAAAGACTGGGATAAAGCATTTGACGAACTTATGACACAAAGACCTTTAAGATACGGTCTTGTTATGGACGAAATATTCAATATGCTTGAATCGGGCGAAGCCGCAATAGGCGCTTACTATGCCGGCGACTATTTTACAATGAAAGATGCCGAAGCCGAAAATGTTGACCTTCGTTTCTATTACCCCGAACCCACAAACTATTATATTGACGCTATGTGCATACCGACTTGCTGTAAAAACAAAGAACTTGCGGAAATATTCATAAACTTTATGCTTGACCGTGATGCAGGCGTTGCAAATGCAGAATATACCTGTTATGCTTCACCGAACAAGGTTGTTTATACCGATAAAGAGTATATAGAGGAAATGGGCGAAGAGGCTATAAAGGTTCTTTATCCCGAAATAAAAGATTTCAGCAAGCGTTACAATAAATACGCTTACCGAAATCTTGATAACGATACTCTTGATTATATGAATACACTGTGGGAAAATGTAAAGATAAACTGATACTTCCCTCAACAAAGCGAATTATTTTTCCTTTCTTGAAGTATTTATGATTGCCATTAAAATTTTTAATATTTCAACACAATCGGAATGTATGCTGTCAAATTGCTCATTTGTCAGATAGTCACTTTCATGTAATAATTCAAGCCAATATTCCGTTTCACTTGCTTCTTTAAGTGCAATATTCATTTTTGCCGTAAAATCGGCATTGCTCTGTCCTCTGATTGCTTCCGCAATATTTGCACCGATGCTTGTGCCGGAACGGACTAACTGTTTTGATAAAATATACTCATGCTTTTCTTCGCACAAATACTTGTATAAATTGATAATTCTCAAAGCAAACGCCTTTGACTTATCAACAATAACATTATCCGTTTTCATTTTCCAACCCCTAATTATGCATTGTGAATTGTGAATTATGAATTGCTTTGTGCGGTTTTCTTTTTCTTCTTCGTGCCGAGAATAAATCCGCCGAGACCGAACACGACCGCCGCTGCAATCGCAATAACTATCCAAATATTGCCCTCGGAAAGCGTGGAGCCTTCTCCGTCTTCTGTCGGTGTAAAGCCATCCGGGAATAATTCCGGATAATCACTTGCCGCCATGCTCTGTATTTCTTGGGGGACTTCGGTAGTGGGGATGATTGTAAATTCAGTCGCAGAATGAGACTTTGTACCTGAATTACTGTATTTACCGGCGCTATCCAGATATTGTGTAGCATAATATCCATTTCCCGAAGGAAGAACACCGATAATAAAATAGTAGGTGCCTACGTCAGTATCAAAATACGCATTACTTGTCGCCCATTTGCCCACATTTTCGAGGTCGGTGCCGTCGTCCGCTTCCTCGCCGCAGTTGGCACAAATATTATTGAAAGCGTGGTCTATGTGAATATAAACACGGTTTCCGTCTTTGATGAAACGTTCCAGATATTCGGCATCTTCAACTCCTTCGACGTCGAACTTACTGATAAAGTTATCTATTTTGCCGGGATCTTTGAACGTTATATCCAAAAGCGCACCTTTGTGATAATGGACTTTGCCAATAGTTTCTCCCTCAAATTCGGATGATTTCACCGTACCGTAAAGATCGATTTCCAAAGCACCATCCATGTCGGAAGTGATCAATGTTGCTCCGGAAGATACGGTCAAATGATTTCCGTTTAACATTTTTTTTGCTTCAACTACAGCGCCAGAGGCAAGCGTCAATTCATTCGGCAGTTTAAATTCTTCGGCTTTGATAGTCGCTCCCGACGGAACGGTGAAAAAAGAATATCCCATTAACGAGATTTTTTTCGCCTTTACGGTCGCGCCTTGTTGGAGAAGAAACTTACCACCTGTCTTTATGCTAAGATTGCCTGTTGTGAGTTGAGCATTTTCTTCAAGCACCAGCGCGCCGTAAACATACACCGTGTCGTATTCTTCCGATTCTGTAATGATTTTTGTCTCGTTGGATTTAATATTCAGTGTCTTTTCACCATCTAAAATAGATTCTCCCGCACTCGCCGGGATACTGAACACGCAGAACATTGTGGCAAGAAGTACCACCGATAAAACTAAACTTACAAATTTTTTCATAATTTTTTACTCCGTTTCTGAAAACTGAAAACTGAAAACTGAAAACTTATTCTTCGTCTGTGTTTTCACCGCCTGCAACTGCGGTTTTCTTTTTCTTCTTCGTGCCGAGAATAAAGCCGCCGAGACCGAACACAACCGCCGCCGCAATGCCGACAATGATTGTCAGATTGCCCTCGGAAAGCGTGGAGCCGGTGGGGGCGGGGGCGGTATTCGCCATGTGTTCTGCCAAGCAGCAGGTGCCGGCATAGACGTGTCTGTGTGCTGTCACTCGGTATGTGCCGTTTGCGGTCTGCTCGACTTTTGCTCCGGCGTCGGAATTTTGAAATGAGCCGATAAATGAATTTGCATAATGATCATACTTCGTTTCTACATCAACTATTCCGCCGGGCAAAAGTGTGATGCTTCCTCCATCGTTGTTAAAAGCGAACTTGCCTGTAAGCACGCCGCCGATTTCAAGTGTTGAAGCATTTTTTAGTTCCAAGTTTTCGTTGATCGTGACCGACGCACCGGATTCGATTATCAGCATTGTACCCATTCGGCACAAACGCAGGGTTCCGTTGAACGTAACCGTGGCTCCGGACTCGATTTTCATGGTAATACCGTCGTTCAAAAAAGCATCAGCATTAATCGTTACCGATGCACCACTCTTGATAGTCACATTTTCCATAAAAGTTGTTTTCTCATTATAGATATGCGTGCCGGATATCTCGTTATCCGTAATAAAAACCGCACTCACCGGCACCGCAAACACGGTCAGCATGGTGGCAAGCAAAACCGCTGCCATGATTAAACTTGCAAATTTTTTCATAAAAATCGCTCCTTTTTATATAGAGTTGAGAGACGAGAGTTGAGATAAACTCCACTCTCCACTCTATAATTTATTCTTCTTCTGTGTTTTCACCGCTTGCAAGTGCGGGTTTCTTTTTCTTCTTAACAACTCCAAGTGCCGCAACGCCGCCGATGGCAACAACTGCAACCGCAGCAATAATCCAAACATTGCCGTCGGAAAGGGTGGAGCCGGTTTCGGTTTCGTCCGTTATTTCTTCAAACGCCGCCGATACGGTAACATTACTGCAAGGCATCGTGAACGTGTACTTCATCGGTTCGGTTTCATCCTGCGTCAGGTCGGCGGTCATTTCTTCGCCGTTTTCGTCTTTATACGTGACAAGCAGGCTGTCCGCTTTGAGCTGATAGCCATCGGCGGGCAATACCGTGACCGTCACGGTTTCATTTGCCGCGGTGTAGGTTTCTGTGGGGAAGCAATCCTTATCAAACGTTATCGTGCCGTTTTTCGCGGGCTGATCGTCAACAACGTA
>JAZUHA010000358.1:0-6597 GCA_045641485.1 Acutalibacteraceae bacterium | reverse complement strand
GCCTCCGACTTGTAAATTCCGATGCCATGCTTTTGCTTTCTTCCGCTACTCCGTCTCTTGAAACTTATAAAAATGCCATTGACGGAAAATACGGTTTTGTTAAATTGGCAGACAGATACGGAAAGGCGACTTTGCCGGAAGTTAAAGCGGTTGATATGACAGATATCGGCGGTATAATCAGCCCCGAACTTTATAAGGAAATATCAGATACTCTTTCAAAAAAAGAGCAGGTAATTCTTCTTATGAACAGGCGGGGGTATAATACTTTTGCTTCCTGTACAAACTGCAAAACCGTTCTCACTTGTCCGAATTGCAGTATTTCATTAACATATCATGTCGCAAATTCACGTCTAATGTGTCACTATTGCGGTTATTCACGGGAATATACTTCCGTTTGCCCCGATTGCGGTACTTCAACTGTTCGTTATGCCGGTACGGGAACTCAAAAAACGGAAGATGAACTGACTAAAATGTTTCCGTCAAATAAGATACTTCGTATGGATGCCGATACAACAATGTCAAAGTATGCGTATGAAGAAAAACTTTCCGCTTTTTCAAAAGGCGAGTACGATATTATGCTCGGCACTCAAATGGTTGCTAAAGGGCTCGATTTTCCCAATGTTACACTTGTCGGCGTAATATCAATAGATGCTCAGCTTTTTAATGACGATTTCAGAAGCAGTGAACGGGTTTTCGATTTGCTGACACAGGTTATCGGTCGTTCCGGCAGGGGAGGCTGCAAAGGAAAAGCGGTTATACAGACACTTTTGCCCGATAATGATATAATTACATTGTCGGCAAAGCAGGATTATGAGGCTTTTTATGAAACTGAAAGTTTAATAAGAAAAGCTATGGTATATCCTCCGTACTGTGATATCTGTACCGTTACTTTTACAAGCGAGAATTTTAATAAATCGTACAGCGGAGCCACCGCATTTCTTGAAAGTTTAAAAGAAGCGGTTAAAGCTGATTATTCTGATATCAAACTTACGGCTTTGGGTCCCATTCAACCGAGAGTCGGAAAAATTGCAAATAAATACCGTAATATTTTGATGATAAAATGTAAAAATAATAAGCATTTTCGTAAAATGATTTCAGAGTTGCTTGTGTCTTTTATGAAAAATACAAAGAATACGTGCATTTCTGTTTCGGCTGATATAAATGCTTTATAGGAGTTGGTCTTTTTGGCATTAAGAAATATAAGAACAGATGGGGATCCGATTCTCCGCAAAAAAGCAAGAACAGTTACCGATTTTAACGAGCGTCTTTTTGATTTGCTTGACGATATGGCGGAAACTATGTATGCGGCTCCCGGTGTCGGTCTTGCAGGTCCGCAGGTCGGCGTTTTAAGAAGAGTTGTCGTACTTGATGTCGGTGACGGGCTTATAGAACTTATAAATCCCGAAATCACTTCCGAAGAAGGCGAGCAGACTGGGGAAGAAGGCTGTCTTTCACTTCCCGGACTTTGCGGAAATGTAAAAAGACCGTCAACCGTAGTGGTAAAAGCACAAAACCGTGACGGCAAATGGTGTTTGTATAAAGGTACCGAATTAAAGGCAAGATGCTTCTGCCATGAAATAGACCATCTCGACGGTATTCTTTATAAAGATAAACTTTTGCCGGGCGAAACACTTAAAAGAGTGGAGAACGAAGAATAAATGAATGTGGTTTATATGGGAACTCCCGATTTTGCGGTTGAGCCCTTAAAAGAACTTATAAGTAACGGATATAATGTTTGCGGAGTTTTTACTCAACCGGATAAACCCGTAGGCAGAAAGGCTGTTCTTACGGCACCGCCTGTTAAGGAATTTGCGTTAAATAACGATATTCCCGTATTTCAGCCCGCAACCTTAAAAAACGGCGAGGGTTTAAAAATTTTAAAAGAACTTGCGCCCGATATTGTAATAGTTGTGGCGTACGGTAAAATACTTCCGCCGGATTTTCTTAACTACCCGAAATACGGCTGTATAAATATTCACGGCTCACTTTTGCCGAAATACAGAGGAGCCGCACCGATACAATGGAGTGTTTTAAACGGTGAAAAATATGCAGGCGTAACATCTATAAAAATGGATGAAGGTCTTGATACGGGTGATATGATTTTATCCGAAAAACTTTTAATAGGTGAAAATGAAACGTCGGGAGAACTATATGAGCGACTTTCCGTTCTCGGTGCCGATATTCTTATTAAAACGCTTGATTTAATAAAAAACGGGAAAGCGGAATATGTCAAACAAGACGATTCTTTAAGTGTCTATGCTCCGCTTCTTTCAAAAGCGCTTTCACCGGTTGACTGGTCGCTTGATGCATTCGCAGTTCATAAAAAAATCTGCGGTCTTGACCCGTGGCCCGTTGCTCAGACAACACTTGAGGGCAAAACTTTAAAACTGTTTTCTTCAAAGTTAGTTGACGGTATTAAAGATTATCCCGCCGGCACTTCTTTTATTACAAAACAGGGGTTGCAGGTTGTCTGCGGTGATAAAAAATGTGTGCTTATAAAAGAGGTTCAGTTTGAGGGCAAAAAGCGTATGAACGCTTCGGATTTTTTCCGCGGTCACAGTTTAAAAGAGGGAACGGTTTTACCGAATTCATAATAATTTAAAAATTTATTCCATATTATTTTATTGTTTTTGAGTAAAATATTATAAAAGTAACCGATTTTCACAAATATTTATTCAGCGGTTACCAAACAATTGTGAGGTGTTTATATGTATCCTTATTATTACGGAATAGATTGGTCTTATATAGTTATGGTTTTACCTGTTATTATCGCTTCGCTGATAATTCAGGCAAAAATGAAAAACACTTTTAATAAATATGCCAAAATGCGTAATTACCGCGGTATATCCGGTGCGCAGGCGGCTGAAATAGTATTAAGATATTATAATATTTACGATGTTAAAATAGTACCGACGGCAGGAAGACTTACGGATGCATATAATCCGAAAACAAAGCAGATTATGCTTTCCGAGGATGTTTATTCGGGTACATCAATAGCCGCCGTAGGTGTTGCGTGTCACGAGGCAGGTCATGCCGCACAGCATGCCGAAAACTATCTTCCCATAAAAGTCAGAAATTCTTTTGTACCGGTTGCAAATATCGGAAGCAGTCTTTCAATACCGCTGCTTCTTATCGGGTTATTCCTGTCTGTTGAGCCGCTTGTTTGGGTCGGTATCGGTTTTTTTGCGTGTGCCGCACTGTTTCAGTTTTTAACACTTCCGGTAGAATTTAATGCAAGCAGCCGTGCGCTCGGTGTTATAGAGTCAACGGGTGTTCTTAATTATGAAGAAAAACACGGTGCAAAAAAAGTGCTTTCCGCCGCCGCTATGACTTATGTTGCGGCATTTGCCACAAGCGTAGCGCAACTTTTAAGACTTATTATAAGATTCGGCGGACGAAGAAAATGACAGATTTACCGAGACAGCAGGCGTATTTGATTCTTTTAAAAATAGAAAAAGATAAATCATATTCAAATCTTGTGCTTGATTCTTATTTAAGAACATCTGAAATGAATATAACCGACCGCAGTTTTGTTACAAGGCTTGTTTACGGAGTTGTCGAAAGAAAAATCACTCTTGATTATATTTTTAAAAGGTATTTAAAACAGAGTATAAATAAACTTAAACCCGAAGTTCTTACGCTTCTTCGTTTAGGCGTTTATCAGATTGTTTTTTCCGAAAAAATCCCGAAATCAGCAGCAGTTAACGAGACGGTAAGTCTTGCAAAAAAATACTGCCCGTATTCCGCAGGTTTTATAAATGCCGTTTTAAGAAAAGTTGACTGTGAAATTCCCGTTTGTGATGAAACGGATATTTCCGAAAAAATCGGTATTTTATATTCAGTTCCCGCTGAACTCGTTAAATTTTTTATTTATCATTACGGTGCGGAGAATACAGAAGAATTTTTCAAAAAAACTTTTTGTGAAAAATCACTGTATGTCAGAATGAATAATACAAAAACAAATAAAGAGGATTTTGAACGATTATTAAAAACGGAATGTGATGTTGTAAAAGAGACTTCTTTAAATAATGCTTATTTAATTTCTTCGGAAAAACCCGTTTATCTTCTTGAAGCATACAAAAAAGGTCTTTTTCATGTAGAAGATATTTCTTCGCAACTGTGTGTAAAAGCACTTGACCCGAAAGAAAACGAAACCGTGCTTGATGTTTGCGCCGCACCCGGCGGAAAAACCTTTACAATAGCCGAAACCATGAATAATAAAGGTAAAGTTGTTTCGTGCGATATTTATCCTCAAAGAGTTGATTTAATTAAGAACGGTGCTTTGAGGCTTTCGCTTTCTTCCGTAGAAGCGTTAATTAACGATGCAACCGTCTTTAATAAAAATTTAGGTGTTTTTGACCGTGTTTTGTGTGATGTTCCGTGTTCAGGTCTCGGTATTATAGGGAAAAAACCGGAAATTAAATATAAAAAACTTGATGATATCAAAGAACTTCTGCCTTTACAGAAACAAATCCTTGATACATCATCCGAATATGTTAAAAACGGAGGAACTCTTGTTTATTCGACCTGTTCCGTAAACCCCAATGAAAACCGAAAAGTATGTGATGTTTTTTTAAAAGAACACCGTGAATTTACTTCGGTTAAGGTTTTACCGGAAGTAAAGCGTTGCACAGATGAAGGCAACTATCTTACACTGATGCCGCACATTAACGATTGCGACGGATTTTTTATTGCAAAGTTTATAAGGAACGATTTATGAGTAAAATTGATATTTCTTCACTTGATTTAGGAGAACTCGAAACAGAAATTTTAAATATGAATTTGCCGAGATTTCGTGCAAAGCAGATTTATGACTGGCTACATAAAAAAGGTGCGGTTTCTTTTTCGGAGATGACCAATCTTTCAAAAGATTTAATCCGTCAATTAGATGACAAATTTGTCATTTTTTCCTGTTCTATTGAAAAAAAGTTAGTTTCTTGCTATGATGATACAGTTAAGTATTTATTTTCTCTTTCCGATGGCGAATATCTTGAATGTGTTGTTATGAAATATAAGTACGGATACACAATCTGCGTTTCAACTCAAGTCGGTTGTAAAATGGGCTGTGCTTTCTGTGCTTCCGGTATAGGCGGGTTTAAACGCCACCTTGCTCCGTCGGAAATTCTCGGGCAGATTTATGCCGCCCAAAGAGATTTGAATGTAAGAATTTCTCATATCGTTCTTATGGGAATGGGCGAGCCGCTTGATAATTACACCAATGTTTTAAAATTTTTAAAACTTGTTACTGATGAAAACGGCTTGAATATCGGTATGCGCCATATATCTCTTTCAACAAGCGGTATCGTGCCACGTATTTATGATTTGTTAAACGAAAAATTACAGTTGACGCTTTCTGTTTCTTTACATGCACCTAATAATAAAATACGCTCTTCAATAATGCCTGTAAACGGTAAATGGGATATTGAAGAACTTCTTACCGCCTGTAAAGAATATGCTCAAAAAACTTCAAGGCGTATTTCTTTTGAATATGCTCTTATTAAAAATGTTAACGATTTTCCGGAATGTGCCGAGGAACTTTCAAATAGGCTGAAAGGTATTCTTTGCCACGTAAATTTAATTCCCGCAAACGAGGTTCCTGAAAAAGGTCATAAAAGAAGCGATGATTCTTCAATTGTTCAATTCAAAAAGATACTTGAAGATAACGGCTTAACCGTAACCGTCAGAAGAACTCTCGGCTCGGATATAAATGCTTCCTGCGGTCAGTTAAGGCGTGAAAAAATACTATCCGAAAAAAATTAAAAGAGGTGAAACACTGTGTCATTTACTGCCGAAACAGATATAGGTAAAGTTCGTTCATCAAATCAAGATTGCTTTAAAACGGGTGAATTCGGAAATAACGCATATTGGGCTGTTGTGTGCGACGGTATGGGCGGTGTTTCGGGAGGACAGGTTGCAAGTGCCATGTGCTGTAAAACGGTTTCTTCTTTAATTGAGAGGGGATACCGTGACAATATGCCTCAAAGTTCTGTTAAAAATCTTCTTCAGTCTTCAATTATTACTTCAGATATTGACATTTTTGATGCTTCAAAAAAAGACGAAGCGCTTAAAGGTATGGGTACTACCGTTGTTGCCGTTATTGTTATTGATGATTTTGCTTATATTTCTCATGTGGGCGACAGCAGGGCTTATATAATAAGCGACGGTAATATAAAACAAATTACAAAAGACCATTCTGTTGTTCAGTATATGGTTGATATGGGAAAAATAACAAAAGAAGAAGCAAAAGTTCACCCCGACAGAAATATTATCACAAGGGCGGTCGGAGTAAGCGGAGATGTTGATGTTGATTTTGAATTTGTTCAAATCAAAAAAGGTGACAAAATTATTATATGTACCGACGGTCTTTCCGGCAGTGTTTCAGATGATGAAATATTAAAATCGGCAAATGAGAGTGCTTCTTCTTCCGAATTGTGTAAAAATCTTATATCTTCGGCATTATCTTCCGGCGGTCGTGATAATGTTACGGTAGCCGTGTCATTCTGTTGAGTTTGGAGTTGTATTTATGGATAATTATGTTGGTAAAAGATTAGACGGCAGATATGAAATACAGGATATTATCGGCGTAGGCGGTATGGC
>JAZUHA010000357.1:0-3129 GCA_045641485.1 Acutalibacteraceae bacterium | reverse complement strand
TGCGAGCAATAATCTCCGGATAGTTGTCTAAAAGCCATTGCGGTATACCGCTGTTAAAAAGCTCCGAATACACATACGGACCGGGACGCACAACTACGGACAGCTCAAGCTCACGGCATAATGTGAGAAAATCCGTAATGTCACGCTGTGGGCAGTCATCAAAACAAATGTTGCCCTCCTGTTCCTCGTGAACATTCCACGGAATATATGTAGCAACACCCGTACCGCCTCCGTCTTTTAACAACTGCAAGCGCTTTTTCCAATCCTTTTTCGGCACTCTGAAATAATGAAATTCTCCTGTAATAAACGGTTTTGATTCATCACCGAAGCGATAGCCGTCCACCGTCCAAGTAAGCTTTTGCATTTTTTGCTCCTCGCTTTCGTATTTTGCTGTTTCTTACAACATTTTTGTTTGTTTTACATCATAAACACACAAATTTGTATAATAATTATATAAATTTTTTACAGTTTAAACAAGGCGAAAACATTACCATAAAAGTGTTAATTTTTTACCTATGACAGCAAATTTTACCTTTTTCATACATTTAAGTATATTAAAGGCGGTCAAAAATAAGTTGTATTTTTGTAATTTTCATTGTATACTGTCTATATCTTTAAAGGGCGGCGATTGCAGTGAAGGATAAAAATATATGCAAATTAGTTCCGGCTTCAGTAAATTTGGGACTCCAAATATCAAAATTTATCTTTGAGTCTGACAACGAGGTCATACAGCAAAAGAAAAAAGCATTTCAGAATATCGCCTTTCTTATTACAAAGGGAAACGGTCATTTTGATTTCAAGGACAGTATCGCCGATTATTCGGTCGGAAATATAGTTTTTGTTTTCAAAGGTGAAGAATACCTGACGGTTTGCGACACCAAAACCGAATATATGTATATCGCTTTTAACGGAATGAGAGCAGACGAGCTTTTTAAAAGATTCGGCATAAACAAAAACCGCCGTGCTTTTTCAAATCACGACGGTCTGATACCTTTATGGAAAGAAAGTCTTGCTCGGGCAAATGACAGCACAGTTGACTTGGCGGCGGAAAGTATGCTGCTTTATATGTTTTCGAGGCTTATCGTTTACGCCGATAAGAAAAATGTCATAATAAACAGCATAACGGAAATAACCGAAAACCGATTTAATGACCCAAATCTTACAATAACCGCCATCGCCGAAGAGCTCGGCTACAATCCGAAATATGTGTCGCATTTTTTCAAGGAAAAGACGGGCGTTACCTATTCGGAATACTTGAGAAATCTCCGAATAAAATACGCCATTTCGCTTTTGGAGCACGGTATTGATTCGGTAAAAAATGTTGCTTTGCTTTCGGGCTTTGATAATCCGCTTTATTTTTCAACCGTTTTTAAAAAGAATGTCGGCGTTTCACCTAAAGATTACATCAAAAAGAGTTAATTGCACCGCAAATGCTGTATAACAAGTAAAATTAAGCGCAAAAAAGACTTGCCAAAATTACTTGACAAGTCTTTTTTTGTTACAGATTTATAATATAAAATTTTTAAGCTTTAATTGAATGTATTCTCATCATTCCGCTTTTCGGCACGCTCACGGTTGCTACGCTTAACACCGCTCACTATAAACGGTATCGGAACTATAAATCCCGCCAGTAATAACAACCATACAACAAGAACAATTAATGCAGTACCGGCTATTGCCATACTCCGCTCTCCTTTCATTTCGTTACTTCGCACATTTTCCGCAAGGAGTAAGCCCTGCATCCAATGCTTCTTCAAGCGTTGTCGGTGTACTGTTTTTACCGCCGCAGGTAGGAGATAAATGGTATCTTTTGCCGGTGGGAGTTATATACACCGTGCCGTCATTTGTCGGCTTTGCGGCAGGAGTTTTGCTGTTGCTTGTTGCCGACTTGCTTTGTATCGGGTTGCTTTCGGTCTTTTCTTCGACGCTTTGCTGTTCAAAAGCATCGCTGTTTTCCTGCGTTGACGGTTTCTGCTCAAGTTGCGGCTGAATCGGGGTGGTTTCGATTGGCTCGTCAAAAATTTTAACTCTGTCCGGATTGTCGGGATTTTCAAGCGCATAACCGCTCTGACAGCAGGTAAAGGAGAAAACAATCAACGCCAATAGGAATAGTACCGCAACTTTTTTCATACAGAACATCCTTAAAGCAAGATTTTTAATTAATACAGCGTTTACTACCGTATCTTTACGGTAATTTTAGCATATTTCGACAAAATTTTATCGAGTATATGTTGTTATATTAATGCAAATTCGGTTATGTACTCGACAAAATCGGCAACAGTATATAGTACAATCATATAAATGAGGTGATGTGGCTATATGGAGAAAGAATTTTTCATTAACCGACTTGTTGAATTACGCATGAACAAGGGTGTTTCCGCCCGTGATATGAGCTTGTCTATCGGGCAAAGTCCGTCCTATATAAATAACATTGAATCCGGTAAGAATTTTCCGTCAATGACAGGCTTCTTTTACATTTGCGAATATCTTGAAATTACGCCGCAAGAGTTTTTTGATACCGATACAAAAAATCCAACAAAAGCACAAGAGTTGTTGAATGTTGTAAAAGGTTTAAGCAATGAAAAACTCGACAATTTGATTGCCTTGGCAAAAAGTATTAAATGAGCAATGCCGTCCGATTATTTCGGGCGGCATCAGTAATATACATTGTAACAAATTAAGCTTTTCTTTTGTGTCATTGCGAGGAGGAACGACGAAGCAATCCAGAAAGCAAGTTTAATGTAAATGGATTACCACGCTAACGAAAAGCAATGACAAAATCACATAAAAACGATTTTGTAAAGTTTTAGTTGAAACATAGTAGTAGGGTGTGGCATCCTCGACGCACCGAAAAATTACAGCAAATCTTACGGGCTGTCAGGGATGCCAACCCCTACAACAAAACAACATTGTCACATCGTAGGGGCGATTATCAATCGCCCGGTCGAGTGCCTCGACACGCAGTCGGTGTGACCGACTGCAAAAACGCACAATATATATTCAGCAAACATTAAACTTTAATTCTTGCGTTTATAGATTCATAAAATAAGGCTTCCCCTTGGGGAAGGTGGCGAGGAACGAGCCGGATGAGGTTTCAAAGCTATATTATTTTTCAAAACAAAAATGTGT
>JAZUHA010000356.1:0-5242 GCA_045641485.1 Acutalibacteraceae bacterium | reverse complement strand
ATCTGTAAAGCCATATCTTTAAATGCACACGTAGGTCCTTTAAAGAGTTCGAGTATATTTACATTGTCATAAAGTCTTACAAGCGGAGCCACATCGGCAGAAGAAAATTTACCGTCTGCATAAGCACCGTCTACGCACATATCGAGCTCTTCTTTTGAAAAATCCGATAAATAAAGAGACAATATTTTTTTTGCTCTTTCTTTATAATCCGCACCGCAAAGTGCTTTAAGTTCGTCAAGCGAAACCGCCGGAATTTCTTTCGGGATATAAAGACCTCCGTCCGGAGATATTCCGTCTGCTATAGCCTTTGAAGCAGTGACATTAACAGAATTGTCACGGGTAGATGTATAAAGCATATTAACACTTCCTTTATTTCCACAACATTTTAACAAATAGCGTAAAAAATGTCAATCTGAAATTAACTTACCGCACATAATAAAATTAACTATTCTTTTAAAAGACAGTTTAAAAGTCAGAACACCCACATCTTTTTCCGATATAATTTCATAATCGGCAAGGCATTCATCGCCGTTCATAAATTTTATTTCGCCTAATTTCTGCCCTTTTTCAACAGGTGCCTGCACATCTTCGGGAATATCGATTATCTGCTTTATATTTTCTTTATCCGCCTTTTTTAAAACAAGGCTTTTTATTTCGGGAATTTTCGGAAATATACTTTCGCTTTCGCCGCCCAGAACTTTTATGCTTTCGGGTATTTCTTTACTTAATTCCGGTTTTAAAACACAATATTCCGAAAAGCCCCAATTAAGTAATGCTTTTGCAGTATTAAATCTGTCGTTACTCGTATCACTGCCCATAACCACAGCGACAATGTGGAGACCGTCTCGCTCGCACGAAGCGGAAAGACAGCACCCCGCTTTATCGGTCGTACCTGTTTTCAGCCCGGTAGTTCCGTCAAAAAACCTTACGAGTTTATTTGTGTTTACAAGTTCCGTTTTACCGTTTCTCAATGTATCCATCCAAACGGTTGAATAATTTCTTATCATCTTGTGTTTCAAAAGTTCGCAAGACATAATTCCTATATCACGTGCCGTTGTAAGATGTTCGTCTGTTTCATCGTCAAGCCCCGTAGCATTGACAAAATGCGTATTATTCATTCCGAGTTCTTTTGCACGTTTATTCATAAGTGAAATAAAAGCATCTTCACTGCCGCTTATATATTCACCGAGAAGCGTTGCGGCATCGTTTGCACTGCCTATTACCGTCGCTTTAAGTAAATCGTTTACACTCATTTTTTCGTTCGGCTCAAGCCAGATTTGCGAACCGCCTTTTGAAGCGGCGTTTTGCGAACAGACAACCATATCATCAAGACTTATTTTACCGTTTTCAACCGCTTCAACCGTAAGGAGAATTGTCATAATTTTTGTAACGGAAGCGGGAAAAAGTTTTTTGTCGGGATTATACTGTGCCAAAACTTTCCCGGTGCCGACTTCCATAAGAATTGCCGATTTTGCTTTTACTTCCACAGGACAGTTTTTGTTTTTATCACCCGCAAAGCATAACAGCGAAAATGAATTTAAAATTATCACTGCCGAAACAATAAGAGAAAATAACTTTTTCATAAAATCACCCGACAATAAATATGAAAAACAAAATTAAAAAATGCCGTTATTCAACGACATTTTTTCGTACTGACTTTTTTTCTTTTGTTGTTTTAATTAAACTGTCAAGAGCGTATTTACAAAATGAAGCAACTATTATTCCCGTACCTATACCGACACCGACTGTAACGGCGGTTAAAAGATTTGAAAGCATCTTTTCGGTATTTGAAATCATCAGGTTATACATAGTATAGTACAGCGTTCCGCCGGGAACGAGAGGAATACACCCCGGAAGCAAAAATACGGTTGCAGGTGCTTTGCACACTCTTGCGAAAATTTCCGCAAGAACAGATGTGAAAAAAGCGGCAATCATATTGCAGACAAAATCATTACCGTCAAGTAAACTGTAAAACACAAAATAAACTACGGTCGTTACAAGAGCATCCAAAGTTGCAAACAGCAGGAGTTTCGGTTTTAATTTAAAAAGTATTCCGAAACCGTATGTTCCCACAACCGCACCGATTATTTTAAGAAGCGTTTGCATTGTCATGAATTAACACCCCCGAAAATAAGCATTGAGGAAACATATCCGAGAGCAACCATTGCGGCAAGAAGAACAGCCTGAACAAGCTGAATAATACCCGATACCGTATCTCCGAATAAAAGGTCACGAACGGAATTACCGAACGCAAGACCCGGAATTACAAGCATTATAGTTCCCATCATTATAGTATCCGGGTTAGTTCCGAAACCGAATTTCACAAAAATCTGCGCTGCGGAAGCACCGATAAACGAAGCAAATAAAGTATGTATCATCTGATTTGCAAATGAAAAACGGTTTATATTAACTAAAGTTATAATAACACCTACTGCCGCCGCTACTGCGGCATCTTTTATATCACCGCCGAAAAACACGGAAAAACCGCCCGCCGCAAGAAGACCTGCAATATAAAAAAGAAATTTCGGATAAACCTTTTCTTTTTTGATTTTTTCAATCTCATGCCCTACATCTTCGGGTGCAATTTTTTTTGCGCAAACATCTCTTGAAAGATTATTCATCATATCAAGAATGTACAAATCGTTTGTCGTGTTATTAACACGGCGCATCTGCGTGGATTTTGTTCCGTCGCTTAATCTGATATTTGCAATAATAACAGACGGCAAAGCGAAAATATCCGATTCACAATCAAAATATGCAGTGCATATTCTTGTTACCGTATCTTCTATACGCCGAGGCTCACCGCCGCAACGAAGAATTTCCTCGGATATATCAAGCGCTTTGCTCAATATAAATTCGAGAGAGTAATCCGTATTTTTTGATTGATTTATATTATCCATAGCAACTCCGAAAAAATACGGAGCTGTCACATCAAAACGCAACAGCACCGTAATGTCATCAATATTTGGCGGAAATATCACCTTTCAAATACATACCACCGTCTACCGCTCTTTTTAAAGCAACGGCAAACGAAATCCAAAGACTTTCCGCAATATGATAAGCGTTTTCTCCGTATTCTTTATGAAAATGAAGCGTTATGCCTGACGAATGAACAAAACGTGAAAAGAAAATTTCAAAAAGTTCCGTATCAAAATCGCTTATTTTTTCCTTGGAGAAAGACACATCATATATAAATGAAGAATCACCGTAAATATCAACTGCACACTTCATAAGAACCGAGCCGACCGGAATACAAACATCCGCAAACCTTGTAATGTCAAATCCGTCATCAAGGCTTTCGGCAAAAGCTTTTCCGAGAAGAGAACCGACATCCTGAACAAGAGGCAAAAGAGCAATATCCGACTTTTTATCACAGGTAATGTACAAATCAAAATTTGAACTTTTCCCGAAAAGAACAAGTAAACTGTCAAGTTGTTTATTACCGGTGGAAACAGATACTTTCCCGGAACCGTCAAGTCCTAAAGAAAGCGAAATTTTTCTGTCGTTTGTTTTTTTGGTCAATCCTGATGTTCTCATCACTTTACTCCTATAATTTCTTTTCCGTTTAAACACAGTGATTATAACACAGCGAAATAACAAAATCAACTAAAATTTTAAAACAGAACACCTGTTTTATTTTTTTAATTTTTTTTCTTTCTCTCAACCGGCAACCGCGGGATAAGCAGAGCCCTCGGCCACCGGCAGCAGCGTCGGATGGCCGAGGGCTTTTTTGCGTAATGAAATCGTTACGTTTGCTTCAACCCCGATTGAAAAAAGGCCTGTTTTATGCTATAATAAATCATTAAATCGGACATCTGAAAAAAACAATAGAGAGCCCGGACTATGGCACCGAGCCGGTCATTCATCCAGATGAGCACACCCGGCTGTGGTGTTCGCACCTGTATCCGGAACGTGCCATCGCCGCCTATGAGGAAGCCGGTGGAACATACCAGCCCAGCAAAGCCGTCGACAAGGACGAATCGCATCAGGCAACAGCAGATGATTACCAGAAGCTGTGTGCCGAGCTCAATGCATGCGTAGCCAGCGACGCCGACCGGCAGGAATGGTACGTCGATGACTGCAGCGCCGAGGTAAAGATATACCGTGCCTTCGGCCGCGTCGATACGATGGATCGCGGATACGGCAACTCGGACACGGACGTGGGACAACTCATAACCAAATACATTTACACGACTGCGGGCATGAGCTGGTGATTGAAAATCGATACCATTTTCGCTTTTTTAGCTTCAATCGGTACCATTTGGTCGCTCTTAGACATGTAAAAACCCACTCTTGTCTACCGGACAAAAGTGGGTTTTTACAACGAAATTTGCCCTGTGGGCAAGTGAAATAGTTTCGCTGTGAAATATTCGCTGATGCAAACGTGGGCAAATTTCATTTCACTTTGCGGAGCAATATTTCACTAAAATATAATTGTGCTATTTCGTAGTCCAATCAAAGAAAAATCGACAAGTTTCAACAGAGACTTGTCGATTTTTCAATAAAGTCGCCCTGACGGGCTAATAAAAGAATCAATTCCCTTGCTAATGAATTTTACTTAAAATACCGGGGACATTACGGTATTTACAATTTTAAAGAACTGATTGAACATATCAAGTATCGGCTTTAATATTGAAAGACTTAAAGTTTTGTTTGTTTTTGATGTTTCGGGAACATTAACTTCATTTATTTCAACAGTATTTGCCGGTGCTTTTCTGTTCATTACAGAAGCGCATTTACCGCCTATACCTGCCGTGCCTCCCGTTGTTGCCAACGCTTTGCTGTTTGCAGGTTTTTCTCCGCCGGCGGTCTTTATATTTGAAAGCGCTATTACCACATTACTGCCTTCCGGGTTCGCTATTGTTATTGTGTTGCCGTATTTTGCAATATCAAGCGGTCTGTATGTTTCGGTTTTGCCGCTGATTGCCAATGTACCGGTCTTACTATTTCCGCTGATTGTTGCATCAACTTTTGCTTCAACACTTGCAGCATGCTCATCTTGATATGTCTTTGCTATACGGCAGCCGATTTCCGCTTTTTCGGGATTTCCTGTTACATTTAATGTTATGGACTGACCCGGTACAAGCATTATTTCGGTTGATGTGCTTTCAAGTTCTTTTGTTCTGTATGCGTTTGCGTTGTCACCGTCGCCTTTTATCGCAAGATTAACCACCGGTGTATATACGGCAAAGTCTTCTGTTGCGGCTTCGTAAGATGTTTTAACCGCTCCCGCTTCTGTTTC
>JAZUHA010000355.1:0-12055 GCA_045641485.1 Acutalibacteraceae bacterium | reverse complement strand
TTTGATGAATATTTTGAAAGAAATATACATTTGCTTGACGGGGCATAGGAGGGCGGTTTTTGTATACATTATTATAAATAACGAAAATAATCGAAAATTTTGTAAATTTCTTAAAAATAACTCAAATAAAATTCTTGACATAACAAAATCTATGCTATATAATTACTTCGTGGTGAAATTTGTAGCAAAGTGGATATAAAGTGTAGCAAAGTGGATACAGATTCCCCAAATTGAGAAACGGAGGTGTCGGCTATGTTCAGAGGTACATATTACCCGAGTCTTGATGCAAAAAACAGATTTTTCCTGCCGGCGCAGTTCCGTGATGAATTAGGTACGGATGTTGTTCTTTTTAAATCCCCCGATAAAGATGTAAACTGTTTGTATCTTTATACGGAGGACAGGTGGGAGGAAGTAAGTGACGGTTTTAAAAACAGTCTCCCTTCGGATAAAAGAGGACGTGCCCTCGAAAGAAAACTTATGTCTAATGTAATAAGCGCCGAGATTGATAAATGCGGAAGAATTACAATAAATCAACTTTTCAGGGATTTTGCAAAAATCGAAAAAGAGCTTGTAATTCTCGGTGTTAACCGCAGAATAGAAATCTGGGCAAAAGAAGAGTGGCTTAAAACAGAAGAAGAAAATGAAGAACTTTCTGTTGAAGAACTCAGTATTGATTTCTGATGAGTACGGGAAATTTCAATCATATATCGGTTCTTCTTCGTGAATCCGTTAAATCACTTAATATAAATCCCGACGGCGTGTATGTTGATTGTACCGCAGGCGGCGGAGGTCACTCTGCGGCGGTTCTTTCAGAACTATCCGAAAACGGCAGAATAGTTCTTATTGACCGTGACCCGGATGCGGTGGCGGTCGTAAAAAAACGCTTTTCGGGTGACGGCAGAGTAACGGTAGTCAACGATAATTTCAGTAATATTAAATCAATCCTCGAAAACCTCGGCATTTTTTCTGCAGACGGAATAATCGCAGACCTCGGAGTAAGCAGTTATCAGCTTGATACTCCGGAAAGAGGATTTTCTTTTCACCACGATGCGCCGCTTGATATGCGTATGGAAAAGAAAGGCAAAAGCGCATTTGATGTTGTAAACACATATTCCGAAAAAGAACTGTTTTCGATTATTTCCCGTTTCGGTGAAGAAAAATTCGCAAAGAATATTGCTTCAAATATTGTAAAAAGCCGTGAAAAAGAGCCGATTAAAACAACGTTTGAGTTGAGCGATATCGTATCAATGTCAATTCCGGCAAAATTCAAGCGTGACGGTCACCCCGCAAGAAAAACATTTCAGGCAATAAGAATAGAAGTAAATGCAGAACTTCTTTCGCTTGAAAATGCTTTACCCGATATGTTTTCGGTTTTAAAAGAGGGCGGAGTGCTGTCTGTTATAACATTTCATTCGCTTGAGGACAGAATAGTAAAAGATTATTTCAATACTTTAAAGCAGGGTTGTACCTGCCCAAAGGATTTTCCCGTCTGTGTTTGCGGCAAAAAGCCGAAAGCGCTTGTGAAATCCGGCGGAATAAAAGCTTCAGACAGTGAAGTAAACGATAATAAAAGAAGCCGCAGTGCAAAACTCAGAACGGCGGTGAAGTTATAAAGAAAGGAGGAAATATTGTGGCATCGTACAGAGATTCATCTGCATACGATTTTTCGCTTTTTGAAGACGATTACAGCCGTAACGGAACAAGCGCATCTTCTCAAAACAAAAGGGCGAGCACAAAAATTACTCCTTCCGAAAGCAATGTGAAAAACAGTGCAACGAAGAAAAATGCAAATTACCGTAAACAAACCGCATCTTCTTCACGGGAATACGGAAACGCCGTAAGAAAAACGAGTGTTGAACCTGAAAAACAACAGGGTGCTGTTTTTGATTTAGATGCATATCAGCATACAGTTGAAAGAAACAGCGTTTCGGCAGAAGTTTCTTCTTCCTTTAAAAAGATGCTTCTTTACGGCGCTTTGTGTTTAGGGCTTATTTTTACGCTTCTTTGTATGGATGCACAGTGCGATAAAGTTACTTCGGATATTGCCGATGTAAAAGCAAAAATAGATATAGCAGACGGCGAAGCGGTAAGACTTAATGCCGAGTTGAGCAGCAGGATTTCCACCGACAGAGTGGAAAGATACGCCGAAAATGTTTTGGGAATGGTAAAAGCCGAGGTTTATCAGATAACATATCTTGATTTAAGCGACGGAGATAAAGTCACTGTTTCAGGTGATAAAACTCCTAAAGAAAAAAGCAGTTTTTCGGGAAAAGTGAAAGAATTTTTTGCATATATTTTCTGAATTTAAAATATTATTATGAGGAGTTGAGAAATGCTCGACTCCTTTTTTTAAAAAATTCCGGTTTTTCGGGGTGATAAAATTGAGTATGAATATAGTAACGGGAAAAATGAAAAAAAGAGCGCTTACGGCAATAGCCGTGCTTGTTGTATTGGGATTCGGTGCCGATATCTGCAAACTTTTTTCTTTACAGATATTAAACGGTCAGAAGTATAAATCATTGGCGGAAGAACAGCAGTTAAGCGATACGAGCGTTTCTGCCGACAGGGGAGTTATATACGACTGCAATATGAATGTTCTTGCCGAAAGTGCTTCTGCATGGCTTGTTTATGTAAATCCGTCAAAAATCACGGATGATGCCCAAAGCGAACTGATTTCCGAAAGACTTGCAAAAATACTTAAACTTAATAAAAAAACAATAGCGAAAAAAATAAGCAACCGAAAATACAGTTATGTAAAAATTGCCGGTAAGGTAGAATATTATGAAAAGACGGCGGTTAAAAAGTTTATTGATAAAGAAGACCTTTTCGGAATAGTAAATATCCACCCCGACACAAAAAGATATTATCCGTATTCAAATTTTGCATCTACGATAATCGGCTTTACGGGTGACGAAGATGCCGGCAGAGCCGGAATTGAATTACAGTATAACGATACGCTTCTCGGAACTCCGGGCAGAATAATTACCGCAAAAAACGCCCAAAGCGGTGCTATGAAAAGCAATTATGAAACCGTTTACGATGCAAAAGAAGGTGTAAGCCATGTGCTTACACTTGATAAAAATATTCAGCATTATCTTGAAAAAGGTTTAAGTCAGGCTGTTAAAGATAATAATGCGACTTCCGCATACGGAATAGTTATGGAGGTTGAAACGGGTGCCGTAAAGGCTATGGCGACAATGCCGGACTATAACCTTAATAATCCTACCGTAATTACGAATAAGAGTATTTTAAACCAACTTTCAAAAATTACCGATGAGAAAAAATACGATGATGCCTATAATGAAAAAACATATAATATGTGGCGAAATAAAGCGATAAGCGATACATACGAGCCGGGCTCTGTTTTTAAAATCATAACTGCCGCCGCCGCACTTGAAGAGGGTGCGGTTACAAAGGATTTTACATTCTCGTGTAACGGTGCAATAAAGGTTGCCGATAATATAATTCACTGCTCCAATCTTGCGGGGCACGGAATGCAGACATTTACCGAGGGACTTATGAACTCCTGCAACCCGTTCTTTATAACGGTCGGTCAGATGCTCGGTACCGAGAAATTTTCCGATTATTTTGAAGCGTTCGGATTTACCGAAAAAACGGGTATAGATTTACCGGGTGAAGCGACTCCGACACCCGATGTTACGTATCACACAAGAGAAAGTATGGGGCTTCCCCAGCTTTCTTCCTGCTCTTTCGGTCAGACATTTCAGGTTAGCGCAATACAGATGATAACTGCGGTTTGCGCCGTTGCAAATGACGGCAAACTTATGCAGCCTTACCTTCTTTCATCTATGATTGACGATAAGGGAAACACCGTATATGAAACACAGCCGACGGTAAAAAGGCAGGTCGTTTCCGAAACAACAAGCAGAACCGTTATAGATATGATGGAACACGTTGTTTCAGGCGGTACGGGTAAAAATGCGTATATTCCGGGTTACCGTGTTTGCGGTAAAACGGGTACTTCGGAAAAACTTACAGTTAAAGGTGAATATATTGCTTCGTTTGTGGGTTGTGCTCCGGCAAATGACCCGAAAATCGCAGTTCTTATAGTTATTGACGAACCGCAAAATGAACTCGGCGGCGGTGCCATTGCCGCACCCGTTGCCGGAAGTGTTATAGAGCAGTCACTTAAATATATGAATGTCGAGCCGACATACACTGACGAAGAACTTGCAAAATTAAGCGCCGTTACTCCGAATATTACGGGCAAAACCGTTTCGGAAGCAAGGAATATACTTGAAAGTAAAGGTTTTTCATCAAGAGTTGTAGGCAACGGCAAAAAAGTTATTTCTCAGTATCCCGTAAGCGGTCAGAATGTTTCCGCAGGCGGAGTGGTAATTCTTTATACACAGAAAGGCTCAACTTCGGGTGAGGCGATGGTTCCGGACCTCAGAAATATGAGCATTAGCGAAGCAAACGAAACTGCCGTAAATTACGGATTTAATATGAAAATTTCCGGTGCATCGCTTGACAGTGAGGTTGTTTCGTATCGTCAAAGTATTGAACCGGGAACAAAATCGGAACTCGGTTCAACGATAACCGTTTATTTTAAGACCACGACAGGCGTACAGGACAGGTGATTTAATGCGTTTATCAGAACTGTTAAGGGATGTTTGTGTTCTTTCGGAATATTACGACCGTGAAATAAGTACGGTTACGGATAAAACCGCAGATGCAGAACAAAACTGTGCATTTGTGTGTGTTAAAGGAAGCCGTGCGGACGGTCATAAATTTGCCGACGAAATGATAAAAAAAGGTGCGGCGGCTGTTATCGTAAATAAAGACCTCGGACTTAAAGAGCAGATAATAGTTGATAACACAAGAAAGGCGTATGCACTTATGTGCAAAAATCTTTTCGGCAGAAGTGCCGACAGACTTGAAATTATCGGTATAACCGGAACAAACGGCAAAAGCAGTACGGCTTCTCCCGTAAGAGATATTTTAAAGGCTTTGGGTATTCAGACCGGTATGATAGGTACGGTGAAAATATATGCGGGAGACGAAACTTTCCCTGCTACGATGACAACTCCCGACCCTTATGATATTCACAGACTTTTTTCTGTAATGGAAAGCATGAATATAAAATACTGCATTATGGAAACAACTTCGCAGGCGCTTCATCAGATGAGGCACAGCGGTATTCATTTTAAGGTGGGTGTATTTACAAATCTTACGCAGGATCATCTTGATTACCATAAGACTATGGAAGAATACAAAAAATGCAAAAAAGAACTCTTCTATAACTGCGATACGGCTGTTATGAACTGCGACGACGAAAGTTTTCCTTATATGTCCGGCGGTATAAATGCGAAAATCGTTACATACGGAAAAAGCGAAAATGCCGATTTGAAAGCCGAAAACATAAAACTTTATCCCGACGGTATTTCTTACGATTTACTCGGGAAAAGAATAAAATACGGTGTTCCCGGAATGTTTTCCGTATATAATTCACTTGCATCAATAGGCAGTGTAATGGGTCTCGGTTTTTCGCTTGACGATATTATTCCCGTTTTGGGTGAAGTCAAAGCGGTAAAGGGCAGACTTGAAGTTTTAAAAACAGATACGGATTACAGCGTTGTTATTGATTACGCCCATACTCCCGACGGGTTTCTTAAGGCTTTGCAGTCCGTTAATGAATTTACAAAGAACAGGGTTATAACCGTTTTCGGATGCGGCGGCGACAGAGATAAAACAAAACGCCCCAAAATGGGCAGAATAGCCACGGACTGTTCCGATGTTGTTATAGTTACCACGGATAATCCCCGAACGGAAGACCAGAGCATTATCACAAAAGAAATTCTTCTCGGAACTGTCGGCAGTAAAGCCGAAGTCATAACGATAGAGGACAGAACAGAGGCAATTACTTATGCTTTGAAAATCGCACAAAAGGGCGATACGGTGCTTCTTGCCGGAAAAGGTCACGAAACATATCAGATAATCGGCAAAGAACGCAGGCACTACGATGAACGGGAAGTGGTTTCCCGCATTCTCGGAAAGGATGTTTGATTTGGAAAAATTATTTCTTGAAGAAATAGCCGGATTTTGCGAAACAAAAACAAATCTTAAGGGCTTTGTTACAAAAATCTCGATAGACAGCCGTGACATTGACGAAAATACTTTGTTTGTTGCAATAGTCGGTGAAAGATTTGACGGAAACGATTTTGTGCCGGATGTTCTGAAAAAAGGAGTTAAAGCGGTTGTTGCATCAAAATATGACGGAACGGACGAAAGGGTAATTAAAGTACCCGATACCGGCAGGGCGCTTCTTAAAATTGCAAAGGGATACAGAGAAAAATTTAATATTCCCGTAATTGCGCTTACCGGCAGTGTGGGTAAAACTACCACAAAAGGTATGGTTTTTTCCGTTGTAAACGAAAAATATAACACTATGCGCACAGAAGGAAACTTAAATAACGAAATCGGTGTTCCGAAAACTCTTTTTCGTCTTACTTCGGAAACACAGGCGGCTGTTATAGAAATGGGTATGAACCATTCGGGCGAAATACACAGGATATCCGAAGCGGTAATGCCGGATATCGGAATAATTACGAACATCGGCACTGCGCATATTGAAAATCTCGGTTCCCGTGAGGGTATTTTAAAAGCAAAATGCGAGATGCTTGACGGTATGAAAAAAGGCTCTGTTATCTTTGTAAACGGAGATAACGATATGCTTTCTTCTCTCACTTTGCCGGATTATAAACTGAAAAAATTCGGCATTGAAAGTAAAAAATATGACATTTATGCCGAAAATATAGTTGCAGGTACGGAAGGAACGCATTTTACTGCTGTTACGAAAAATGAAAAAGCGGAAATTTTTGTTCCCGCTGCAGGAATACATAATGTTTATAACGCCCTTTGCGCTCTCGGCGTAGGTAAAGAACTCGGAATAAGCCTTGAAGAAGGTGCAGATGGAATAAAAAAATTCATTCCCGAGGGAATGAGACAGAAAATAACAAAGGTTAAAGATTATGTTTTTATAGAGGATTGCTATAATGCAAACCCCGACAGTATGAAAGCATCTCTTTCCACACTCAATACAATAAAAACAAAAAGAAGCATTGCCGTTTTGGGAGATATGCTTGAACTCGGTACATACAGTGAAAAAGCACACCGTGAAACGGGTGAATTTGCCGCTCTCAAAAATACCGATATACTTTTTACTTACGGCGAACTTTCAAAGTTTACGGCAGATGAGGGTGAAAAGTGCGGAATAAAATGCGTGAAAGCATTTGATGACAAAAATGAACTTACGAACTGTCTGAAAACCGTGCTTGAAAGCGGTGATACAGTTCTTTTTAAAGGCAGCAGAGGTATGGAAATGGAGGATATATTCAATACTCTCTACAGGGAGTGGAATATATGAGTTTTTTTGTCGGCTGTATTTCGGCGGCGGTCATAAGTTTTGTAACGGTTTTTCTCGGCGGATTTGTTTTAACGCCTTACTTTCGTAAAAAGAAATACTCCGGGAAAATTCTGACAAACGGAAGTTCTTTTAACGACGAAAAGCAGAACACTCCGGTGTGGGGCGGTATATTTTTTGCCGTTTCGGTATTGGTTTCGTTTTTTCTGATTGCACTGTTTGATAAAATCCGCGGCGGCAGCCTTGCTTTCGGTAACGAGATTACCGGCAGAAGTGAAACATTAAAACTCATAAGCGGTATTGTTTCATCTCTCGGTTTCGGTTTTACAGGTTTTACCGATGATTTTATTAAACAGAAAAGCGGTCTTGATACGGGGCTTAAAACATCGCAGAAAACATTTATGCAGATTGTGCTTTCCGCATCATTTCTGCTGACTTTATTTATGAATGACGGTACGGGCAGTATTTTTGTTCCGTTTTGCGGAATGATTGAAACGAGAGTGTTTTTTTGGATTATCGGATTACCGGTGATTTACTGCACCGTAAACGGTGCAGAATTTACCTGCGGTGCAAAAAGCCGTATTTTCGGTACCGTTACATTTACCGCATCGGTATGTTTTATATGTGCGGCGGTATTAAGAAAATGTTCCGGCGCCGGGCTTCTTGCTTCTTCCGTTGCGGGGGCGCTGTCCGGCTCACTCATATTAAGCGGAAAGTCATACGATATTATTAAAAGCGGTACGTCTTCAATGTTTCTCGGCGGTATGTTAATATGCCTTGCATATACACTTGATATGCCGCAAATGTTGCTTTTAATCGGTATAGTATATGTTATCGAATTTTTATCGGTTGTTATTGAGATAATTTATTTTAAAATAACACACGGGAAAAAACTTTTTAAAGCGGCGCCGCTCCACCGCCATTTTGAATTGAGCGGTCAAAAAGAATCAAAAACAGTAAAGATATATACTGTGGCAGGATTTTCAGGCGGTCTTGTGTCCGTGTTACTTATATATTTCGGAAATTTGCGTTAGGAGTGATAATATGGAAAACAACAATAAAAAGACTTTTGATTTAAAAGACTTTTTTGTAAAAAACAGTTTTGATCTTCCGTATTTAATAATTCTCACTGTAATTCTTGCTTTGGGACTTGTTATGCTTTTGTCGTCAAGTTATTTTAACGCCTATTATAACAAAGACGGCGACAGTCTCTTTTTCTTCAAACGCCAGCTTCTGTTTATTGTAATAGGGCTTTTCGGTATGTGGTTTGTTTCAAAAATAGACTATAAATATTTAAAGCCTATCGGTATAATCCTTATGGGATTATCGCTTTTGTTTCTTTTGATTGTTCTTCTTATTCCGCAAAGAGATGATATAAGGCGTTGGATATTTATAGGACCTATACAGTTTCAGCCCTCTGAATTTGCAAAAATGACAATGATTATCGTTCTTGCAAAGGGCTTGAGCGAAGACTATAAAAAAATGGTGAGCAACCAAAAATCAAAATCGAAAATTTCCGAATACTGGCATACGGTAACCGGCAGATATATTTCAGTCGGAACAATTACCATGATTAAACATTCTGTTATTATTCTGGCTGTAGCAGCGTTTGTTGCGGCGGAAAGCCATCTTTCGGGTACCATACTTATTCTCGGAATAGGTGCAATTATGCTTTGGATGGGCGGCGGCAAAGCAAGATGGTTTGTAATATTCGGTGTAGCGGGCATAGTAGGTGCGACTGTATTTATTACAATAATAAAAGCAAAGAATTATCAGGATATACCTGTATTAAAGCAGTATATGGTAGACAGAATACGTTCCTGGCTCGACAAGGATTTTGACCCTCTCGGTGCCCGCTGGCAGACAAATCAGTCGCTTTACGCCATAGGTTCCGGCGGATTTTTGGGAGCGGGACTCGGCAATTCAAAAGAAAAATACCTTTATGTTTCAGAGCCTCAGAACGACTTTATTTTTGCAATAGTGTGCGAGGAACTCGGATTTGTCGGTGCACTTGTTGTATTTCTGCTGTACGGGCTTCTTGTTTTCCGCGGCTTTTATATCGGCTCACGTGCAAAAGACCGTTTCGGAGCGCTTCTTGCTTTCGGTATGATATCACAGCTTGCTTTGCAGGTAGTTCTTAATATCGGAGTTGTAAGCGACCTTTTGCCGAACACGGGTATAGGACTTCCGTTCTTCAGTTACGGCGGAACGTCAATGGTAATAGGGCTTGCCGAAATGGGTGTTGTTCTCGGTGTTTCACGGCAGGCAAATTTACCCAAAGTATATTCACTTAAAAATAAAAGTACAAAAAAGAAAGCCGTAAGGGGGTAAGAAAATGAAAATAATGATAGCGGCAGGCGGTACGGGCGGTCACGTTAATCCGGCACTTGCGGTGGCGGGCGAAATAAGAAAACAACACCCGGAAGCCGAAATATGCTTTGTGGGTACTGCCGACAGAATAGAGGCAAAAATTGTTCCCGAAGCGGGTTTCCCGTTAAAAACAATAGAAATAAGCGGTTTTAAAAGAAGTTTTTCTGCGGCTGCAATAAAAGCAAATATAAAAACGGTGGAAAGACTTTTAAAATCATCGGGTGCGGTTAAAAAAATAATAAAAGAATTTAACCCCGATGTTGTTGTCGGATTCGGCGGATATGTAAGCGGTCCCGTTGTAAGAATGGCTTCCAAAATGGGAATAC
Organism: Acutalibacteraceae bacterium; assembly: GCA_045641485.1. GTDB lineage: Bacteria > Bacillota > Clostridia > Oscillospirales > Acutalibacteraceae > DTU089. Next base: position 1,975 of record JAZUHA010000355.1, on the reverse strand, counting down.
CTACGGCAATTCACGAACAAAATGCTTATCCGGGCGTTACGAACAAAGCGCTTTCCGAAAGAGCGGACAAAGTTATGCTTACCGTAGAGGAAGCAAAAAAACATCTTAAATGTAAGAACGAGCCGATTATTACGGGGCTTCCCGTGAGGGGCGAACTTCTTGAAGCGGACCCGGAAGTTTCACGGGCGGAACTCGGTTTTGACACAAAACCTCTTATACTTTGTATGGGCGGTTCTCTCGGTGCCGATGCCGTAAATAATGCCGTAGCCGATGTTGTGGCTGATGTGTGGAAAAGCGAAAAATATAATTTTCTTATAGCCCACGGTCAATACGGTTTCTGGCTTCCCGATAAAATGAAAGAAAAAGGCGTTGACCTTTCAAATAAACGAATAGAAATAAGAGAATACATAACGGATATGGCAAGATGCCTTTCGGCTTGCGACATTGTAATATGCCGTGCCGGTGCTTCGTCGCTCTCTGAGTTTGAAGCGCTCGGAAAACCGTCAATACTTATTCCGTCACCGAATGTTACGGAAAATCATCAGTACCATAACGCCATGGCTCTTGTAAATGAGAACGCCGCCGCAATTATAGAAGAAAAAGATTTGACGGGTGAAGCGTTGAAAAATAAAATTGAGGAACTTCTTTCGGATAAAGAAAATCTTAAGAAAATGAGCGAAAACGCAAAAAAACTTGCTCATTTAAAAGCAAAAGAAGAAATAACCGATATCGTATTGGGGCTTATTAAGTAACAAAGAAAAATAAAACACATAATATGAAGCGTACACTTTTTAAAAGGAGAACAGGTATGTATTCATATTATGTAAACGGCGGAAACCGCCTTTCGGGATGTGTCTGCGTTCAGGGCTCTAAAAACAGCGTTTTGCCGATACTTGCGGCATCGTATCTCGTGTGCGGGAAATCGGTAATACATAATTGTCCCGTGCTTTCCGATGTTGCGGTAACCGTAAAAATTTTAGAGCATCTCGGTTGCAGTGTTAAAAGAGAAAACACAACTTTGTATGTAGACAGTACTTCCGCCTGCGGTTTTTCCGTACCGGATGAACTTATGCGTGAACTACGTTCTTCGGTAATATTTCTCGGCGCTGTTTTGGGCAGAAATAAAAAAGCCGAAATTTCTTCTCCGGGCGGGTGCGAAATAGGTCTTCGACCTATTGATTTGCATATTTTCGGTATGAAAAAACTCGGTGCGAAAATCGAAGAAGAACACGGCAGAATTTTTTGCGATTGTGAAAACGGACTTGTCGGCAGTACGGTTACGCTTTCTTTTCCGAGCGTGGGAGCAACGGAAAATGTTTTACTTGCTTCCTGTACGGCAGAGGGAACGACAACTCTTATAAATGCGGCAAGAGAGCCGGAAATAGTGGATTTATGTAATTTTCTTAATTCCTGCGGTGCAAAAATCCGTGGCGGAGGAGAAAGCGTAATAGTAATTGACGGCGTAAAAGAATTGCACGGCACGGAGCATACCGTTATTTGCGACAGAATAGCCGCCGCAACATATCTTGCGGCAGGAGCGGTAACAAACGGAGATATTACATTAAAAAATGTAATTCCCGAACATCTTAATGCGGTGCTTCCCGTGTTTTCGGAATCGGGTTGCGCTTTGTGTGTAAAGTGTAACGAAATCCGTCTGAAAGCACCGAAAAGACTTAACCGTATAAACAAGGTGGTAACACAGCCGTTTCCGGGGTTTCCCACGGATGCGCAATCGCAGATTTGCGTTATGGCGGCAGTGGCAGACGGAACGAGCGTAATAGTCGAAAATATTTTTGAAAGCAGATTTAAGCATATTCCCGAACTTGTGAGAATGGGCGCTTCCGTAAGAACGGAAAGTAAAGTTGCGGTAATAGAGGGTGTAAATAAACTTTACGGAACAAGCGTTGTTTCTCCCGATTTACGGGGCGGAGCGGCTCTTGTGCTCGCAGGGCTTTGCGCCTGCGGCGAAACCGCA
>JAZUHA010000354.1:0-4689 GCA_045641485.1 Acutalibacteraceae bacterium | reverse complement strand
CATTAACAAACAAATCAAGAACATCCTGTGATGTATTTCCGAAATCAATTAAAATATAACTTCTGTATTCCGCTTTTGCAAAAGACTGTGCAATATAACTTTTGCCTACACGCCTTGCACCGTCAATCATCATAGCGGTTGCACCGCCGTTCTGCTTCCATTTAAGAAGCTCATCATAAATCTTTCTTTTCAGCAAAAAATCACATCCTTTGTTTATATTTTTCCCTTTAATTAAGGGGATTATAACACATAAATCACGAAAAAGCAAATACAATCAGGTCGAAATTGCACATAAAAGCAGATATATTTCTTATACCACAAAGAATTTTTATTTACTACTTTATTTGCTACTTTATTTATTACTTGTTTATATCATTTGAGTATATTTTACTCACGGACAAACCGTGTCAAGCAATTCGCCTGCAATATCGTAACTGTCAAATCGCATAAGACTTTCTTCGGCATTGCCGTAGCTCAGAAAATTCACGCTGCCGTACCATACTGTTTTAGTATCTATAATATTTATCTTTACCTGCAAGATGATTATAAATATCTTTATCAGACAAAGGCATAAGTTTTCTATTGGGACAGACATTACATTTGTATTTCTTTTTATCGCATAATCCTTCAACCCATTCATTAGCACAAACAGGCTGATACCCGCTTTTTTCGGTTGTTGAACTATACCAGCGACGGGCAAACACATCCGTTCTTCCGACGAAAAGAGTTTTAAAAAGTTCAATCTTCTGTTGCGAACTGCTAAATTTATTAACGGTAATTTCGGATGAATCGGCAGGCAATGGTGCAGCAACTTGCGTAGGTTTCACATATTTATTCAGCTCGTTTTTCAGGTATGCGTTTTCTTTCTTTAATTTTTCATTTTCAGCAAGAAGTTCTTTATATGAAAGCACTGATATCACACCCCATCCATTTAATAGAATTAATACATTTCCTCCACCGAATACTCTAATAAATCATCAATACGGCAGCCGAGTACATTCGCAAGTGACATTACACTCTGCACCGATGCCTTGTTTATATCTTTTGTTTTAAGTTCATACTGTTGCAATGTTCGCAGATTAACACCGGATTTTTCCGAAAGTTCCCGTTGTGAATATCCGCACTTTTTTCGCTGTTGCTGCAATTTTGACGGTGCTTCTTTTTTGCGAATGATTGAATTCAGCGTATCTGTGAATTTATCATCCCCCGCCTCGTGCAAAGGGTTATACATTCTTAAAATATCGTGCATTGCAATGTAGCCGCGAATATCTCTGAACGGTCTGCGGGTTTCCCATTGATAAAATGCGAGAATCCAGCCGCACCAATATTCCGGCGAGCAGTCGTATTCGGTCTGCGGCTCGGGAAATACCATCTGCTTTCCGGATTTTACAACCGTTTCCATAACAAGTTCGGTCCCTGAGATACCCGAAACATATTTCGGATTCCCGTTGCCGAATGCATCGGCAAATCCACCGGCAATAAACAAATCCATAAATTCATCAATATCAAAGCCGCAGGCATTCACCGCATAATCGAATGCCTCGCCCAAATTGTCGCGGGCATCGTCAAGATATTTTTCATCGTAAGCGTGGATCATCGGATTTAATCTCCTCTCTGATAATATCCCGCATAAACAGACCGTCAATATCACTCTGCTCAAGCCCACGGTAATATGCCCGGCGTGCTTCCTCATCGCGTAATTTGCGTTTTGCATAATACACACTGCTTTCGGCAACCGTATATCCCGAAAAGTGAATCGCCTCAAAAGCTTTTTCGGATTTCAGCACTATCTGCTCACCGAGTTTCCCGAGCCGCATGGCATTGCAGAGTTGTTTTATTGATATTGTATTCATCACAAACGAACGGGCAAATGAAAAATATGAGTCGTCGGCACGGTAACCTATGATAATATCGTAATCTTTGTAATCAGGCAAAAAGTTTTCGATAAGATAATCTTTACCGAGCTTTGCAACGGGTGCGGAAAGCCTTGCATTCCTGTTATACATCAATATTGCAAGCCAATTTAAAATAGAGTATTCGTCAGATGAAAGATTAAGAATCGACAAGCCATCGGTTTCAAGTTCATATTTGTTGGCATAGCCGTCTTCGCCCTCATTGCACGCCCACTCTTTCGCAAGTTCGATATGCTCGGTGCAATAAAAACCGCGGCCGTAATCGTTATATGGCTTACCTTTCCCGAATACGGGCTTTTCAATTATATCCGGCGACCCGTGATACAGTATTATTTTACTCATTACGCACTCTCCCATACTTCTAAAGAAGTATTTTTCTGCATTATACCACCACAGAGGTATATATTCAAGTCTTTATCGCAAAATTCATTCAAGATAATATTTTCGGCAGATTTGTGATAAATTCACAAATCTGCCGAAGTCTTTGTTTTCCACCGGGTTCAGTCACCCGCTGTCGCACGGTGTGCGAAATTTCATGTCAACGCTTGTCGGTATCAGACCAACTTTTTTCATTCTTTTTGTCCCCATCTTTTTCTCCGTATCTTTCTATGATTTTTCTCCGCATGGCGGAATATTCAGCTTCACTAATGACTTTATTCTCCAACAGATAATCGTTGAAGAAGTTCAGCCAGATCTGACCCGACACGCGTTCCAAAGCGTTGCCGGTCATTGACATAAACTTATCATCTCCCAAAATCATAATTGACCAAACGGCGATTTTTTATACAACGAGCAGATAATCGACCACAGTAACATTGTTGCGGTAATGCGATAAGTGGAACATCGACACCGCAAGCAGGCAGGTCTTGTCGTATGAAACGGGCAGCCCCTGCTCCAGTGCGAATTTGCGATTGTCACCGCGCAGCGTGTATGTTCCCCTCGCCTCCCGCTCGTTGAATTTCTTTTTGCTTCGTTTTTTGCCCGTGGGTTCCGTCTCTTTGGAGTCTGTTCTGTTTTTTCTCGGCGTATGCGTGAGCTTGTCGCCGCAGGTTGCTTCAAAACGCATCCGCATTTCGTTGATGAGCAGCTCACGCATCATATCGCCGCCGACACCCGACAGCAAATCCGCATAGTAGGCGTACGCCCGCTGTGCCAGCTTCGCCCTCAAAAAATGGTACGGCACATCGTTGTTGAGCTCGTGCTCCGAAAAGATGCGGTCGTCGGCGGTTTTGCCCTTAAAATACTTCTCTGCGAATTTTTCATCGCCGGGCAAAATCCTTTGAAGCTGCATCTTGCCGCCCTTGCCCCGTTTCACACGCACGCACAGATACCCGCTTTCATCACGCACAAGGTCGTCGCCGCAAAGATTTGCAAGCTCGGTGCGGCGTATGCCGACACGCTTCTGAAATTCAACCGTGCGTTTGTATTTCGGATTTGAAATCATCGCATTCTTACGCGTTGAACGGGCATCGCAGTATCTGCCGCGGGTGAATTCCGAAGCCTTTCTCAACGGCTTCTCAATCGTCTTCATATCCACGCCGAGATACAGACAGCACGGCGAAATGTATGTATGCACGGTGCTCGCAGTGCAGCCCTTCGCGGTGAGATAATCCGCATAATTCTGAATATGCTTCTTGCAGTCGTCCTCGGTCTTGCAGTCGAATTTTTCGCGGCAAAAGGTTATGTACTTTTTGTAGTTGCCGCGAAACGCCTTCTGCGTAACATTGTTGGTATAGGTGTTAAAAAAGGTATTTGCCTTATCGCATAACATAAAAGTTATGCTTGGTTTGTTAAAATGCTTTTTTCTTCTCATAAAAAACATCTCCTTGAAAAATTTCCGTTCGGTAAAATGACAGTCTCATTTTTCTGATGTTGAAAAACTTCGACACCGCCGAGAGTAGCACCCGTGCAGCGGGTCAGGGCCGCACGCCGTAGGAGCACAATTCAGTTGCAGAGAGCAATTTCTGCCGCAGCCTGAATTTCGGTAAGAATTTTTCGCAGAGAAGCAAAACTTTTTTTCTCCGTGAAAACCTTACATCTTCATATGGACGGTTATTCCGCGGGAATAACCGCCATATCTGCATAAACGCCTGCTCAATTCGCCTATACAGTTTTCTGCCGCAACACGGCAGAGCGGTGAGCATTTCTCACCGCCGCGGCAGGCAATACCGACTCGGCATATTCGAACATCTCCGAAATATGCAGGTATTGCCGCCGCACAAAAATCAAAACAATTATGTTCACACTAATCCACCTTCCACTCCGATTGCACGAAATATTATTTTGATTTCGTGTCTGTTTTGATTTTTCAATCCTATTAACATCTCTATTCCCTATAATAATGACTGAATGACAGTCACTTAAAAAACGCGGATTCGAGATACCGACGCAAACTTCACATTTTGCACTTTTTCACAAGTGCATTTTCTACTTGTGAAACTGTTAAAACTGTAACTTGCCCGAAGCAAATCTTGAATACTTGCATTATATATATTGGCGTTGAATCCGTAAAAGTAAAACAAAACCGATTTTTTTCTGTACAATGAAAATAAATACAAATTATCGAATTCATTTTCGAATATTCGAAACTGTGTTTTTCAAACCAAAAGGCATAAAAAAACCACCGCCGAAGCGGTGGGAAAAATCTATTGATATTTAGTTTTGTTTCTATAATCTTTTAAGATGACAAAAGCCCTCTCCAGAATTGAGCGGAGAGAGCTTTTGCCAATAATATGATATAGTATCGTTTTGACAAGCGGCAAATATTTAAATACAG
>JAZUHA010000353.1:0-2733 GCA_045641485.1 Acutalibacteraceae bacterium | reverse complement strand
CTAAGACCGCCTGGCCTCCGACTTCAAGCGGTGAAATAAAACTTGTTATATCGAATAACCCCGGTGCTTATGCCCTTACACGGGCAAAAGACAACAATATTCCGACAGCAGTCGTGTCAAAAAAAGAATACGGCAGTATGGCGGCGGTTGAAGAAAAAATCGTTTCAATTCTTGAAGAAAACCGCATTGACCTTATTGTTCTTGCGGGTTTTATGTGTATTCTCAGCGGGAATTTCACTAAAAAGTATGACCGCCGAATTGTAAATGTACACCCGTCACTTATTCCCTCTTTTTGCGGAGAAGGTTTTTACGGGTTAAAAGTACACGAAGCTGCTTTAAAGAAAGGTGTAAAAGTAACCGGCGCAACGGTGCATTTTGTAAATGAAATACCCGACGGCGGCGGAATCATTATGCAAAAAGCAGTATGCATAGAAGACGGTGATACACCGAAAACATTGCAAGAGCGTGTTATGAAGCAGGCTGAATGGATTATTTTACCGCAATCGGTTGAGAAAGTATCAAAAGAAATGACAGAGAGGAAAAGACTATGAATATATACAAAATCAATAACATAAGCGAATTGATTAACGGTAATCCCTATGTAGGCAGAGGAATTATTACGGGAACTTCCGAAAACGGAAAATATGCCGTAAATGCCTATTTCATTATGGGAAGAAGCAGTAACAGCCGTAACCGCATTTTTGCAAAGCGTAACAATGTTTTATTTACGGAGCCTTTTGATTCTTCTAAGGTTGAAGACCCGAGCCTTATCATTTACGCCGCAGTTCGTGAATACGAAAACAATCTCATAGTAACAAACGGCGACCAGACGGATACAATTTATAACGGTCTTAACAGCGGTATTTCTTTTAAAAATTCTCTTGAAACCCGTGAATTTGAGCCGGACAACCCGAATTTCACACCCCGTATCAGCAGTATTTCCACATTCTGTGACGGCTCTTTCCGTTATGAAATGAGCATACTTAAAAGCATTGACGAAACCGGTAGTGACTGCGCAAGATACACATTTTCATATAATGCAAAACCCGGTCTCGGTCACTTTATTCACACTTATGTTACAGACGGCAATCCCATTCCCACATTTCAGGGTGAGCCGGAAAGAGTCGCCGTTCCCGATGACATAAAAGTATTCACAAAAGATATATGGGATAATCTTAACGAGGACAACAAAATTTCTTTATATGTCCGTTATACGGATTTACAAAACGGCGAAATCACAGAAGAGTTAATAAACAAAAATAAATGAGGATTGTTTGAAATGAAAGAATTTGAATTAAAATACGGCTGTAATCCAAATCAAAAGCCGTCTAAAATCTTTATGGAAAACGGAAGCGAACTTCCTATTGAAATACTTTGCGGAAGACCCGGATATATAAACTTTCTTGATGCTTTTAACTCCTGGCAGTTAGTTAAGGAATTAAAAGAAGAATTGGGGCTTCCCGCCGTTGCTTCGTTTAAACATGTAAGCCCCACATCTGCGGCAGTCGGCATAAAACTTCCCGAAAAACTCAAAAAAGCCTGCTTTGTTGACGATATTGAAGGTCTTGATGACTCCCCGCTTGCATGCGCTTATGCAAGAGCCAGAGGCACAGACCGTATGTGCTCGTTCGATGATTGGGTCGCTCTTTCCGATGTTTGCGATGTTACAACCGCAACTTTAATAAAACGTGAAGTTTCCGACGGTATTATTGCTCCCGGATATGAGCCCGAAGCACTTGAAATACTTAAATCAAAACGCAAAGGCAACTACAATATCGTAAAAATCGACCCGAATTATGTTCCCGAAGAAACAGAGCGCAAACAGGTTTTCGGCATAACATTTGAGCAGGGCAGAAATAATTTTAAAATTAACAAAGAACTTCTCACAAATATTGTTACGGCAAATAAAGATTTGCCCGAAAGTGCGGTTCGTGACCTTATAATCTCTCTTATCACTCTTAAATATACACAGTCAAATTCCGTATGCTATGCATTTGACGGTCAGGCAATAGGCGTAGGTGCCGGTCAGCAGTCAAGAATACACTGCACCCGTCTTGCAGGCTCAAAAGCAGACACATGGTTTTTGCGCCAGAGCGATAAAGTGCTTAATCTCCCCTTCCTGCCGACTTTGGGCAGACCCGACCGTGACAATGTTATAGACGGTTACATAAACAAAAACGAAGAAGATGTCTGCGCAGACGGTAACTGGCAGAAATACTTTACAGAACAGCCGTCACCCTTTACCGACGAGGAACAGAAAGCATATCTTGATACCGTTACAGGCGTTTCTCTCGGTTCCGATGCGTTCTTCCCGTTCGGTGACAATATAGAAAGAGCCAAAAAGAGCGGTGTTTCTTATATTGCGGAACCCGGCGGTTCTATTCGTGACGACCTTGTTATTGAATGTGCAGATAAATACAATATGGTAATGTCATTTACGGGCATGAGATTGTTCCACCATTGATGAGGGAAAAAGATATGAAGTTAATGGTTATAGGCGGTGGCGGCCGTGAACACGCCATCATAAAAAAACTTAAAGAAAATAAAGATATCGAAAAGATTTATGCACTCCCGGGAAACGGCGGTATCGGAGAAGATGCCGAGTGCGTGGATATAGGTGCATGCGAACTTGACAAAATAGTGTGTTTTGCAAAAGAAAAAGCCGTAGATTTTGCCGTAGTAGCACCCGATGACCCTCTTGTTCTCGGACTTGTTGACCGTTTGGAAGAAATC
>JAZUHA010000352.1:0-6291 GCA_045641485.1 Acutalibacteraceae bacterium | reverse complement strand
CACTCAATATACCGCTTACCGTACTTGATATGAGGAAAGAGTTCAAAAAGGTTATAGGTTATTTTTGCAGTGAGTATTTAAAGGGCAGAACGCCTAACCCGTGTGTATTTTGTAATCCGAACATTAAATTCGGCAAAATGCTTGATTATATTTCAGAAAACGGCGGAGGTATTCTTGCAACAGGTCATTATTCGTCTGTGGAAAAAGACGGTGACGGTGACTTTATTATAAGAAAAAACCCCACGGGAAAAGACCAGAGTTATTTTCTTTGCAGACTTAATCAGCAGATTCTTTCAAAAGTGATTTTTCCGCTTAACGATTATTCAAAAGAAGAGACAAGGGCGCTGGCTTCCGGCATAGGTCTTTCGGTTGCCGAAAAAAAGGACAGCCTTGAAGTCTGCTTCATTCCCGATAACGACTATATTTCTTTTATAGAGAATGAGTATAATCCGAAAAATCTTTCAGGTGATTTTCTTTCGCCCGAAGGTGAAGTACTCGGTCGCCACGGCGGTCTTTATAAATACACCGTAGGGCAGAGAAAAGGATTGGGTGCATTCGGAAAACCGATGTATGTGCTTTCTCTTGACAATGAAAAAAACACGGTTACGATAGGTGACAATGACGAATTGTTTAAAAATGAAATAAATCTTTCGTCACTGCATTTTATAAAAGGAAAACCGCCTGCAGATACTTTTGAATGTTCGATAAAAATAAGGTGTGCCGCAAAGCCTGCGCCTGCTGTGGTAACAATACACGGCGATACGGCAACGGCGGTGTTTACATCGGCCCAGAGAGCGGCGGCGCCCGGTCAGACGGCGGCTTTTTACAACGGCGATATTCTTTTGGGCGGAGCAACCATAGAAAAATAAAAATATGAGGGGTACACTATGAAAAGTGAAGCATACTACGAAACAAGACAAATAACGGATTTAAGAGACCTCTTAAAACAGAGTGCCGCTCTTTTTCCGTCAAGACCTGCATTTAAAGTCCGTGAAGACGACGGTACGGTAATCGACATTACCTATCCCGAACTTCTGTTACTTTCGCAAAAAATAGGCTCGGCACTTTGCAGTATGGGGCTTAAGGGGCAAAAAATAGCCGTAATAGGCAAAAATTCCCATAAATGGTGCTGTGCATATTTTTCTGTAGTATGCGGGGCGGGCGTTGTAGTACCCATAGATAAAGAACTTCCTCCCGATGATATACTTAATATATTAAAAACTTCCGGATGTAAAGCGATTTTCTTCGATGAAAAATCGTGGGAGAAGATTTCGGAGGTCGTAAACGAACTTCCCGAAGATATGAAGTATATCTCATTTGAAAACAAGCAGGATTTTTTGAATGTTTTGTCTTTTGACAAACTCATAGAAAAAGGCGAAAAACTTTTAAATGACGGCTACGGTGAGTATCTCGATTCGGAAATAAATCCCGAAGAACTCGGCAGTCTTATATTTACATCGGGTACAACCGGAATGGCAAAGGGCGTTATGCTCTCGCAAAGAAACATCTGTTCCGATATTATGGCTGTTGCTTCGGTTGTAAAAATCGTACCGGAAGATACAATACTTTCCGTTTTACCGCTTCATCATACATACGAGTGTTCTTTGAGTTTTTTAATGCTTATGTACAGCGGCGGATGTTTCTGTTTTTGTGAGGGACTTCGTTATATTCAGCGTGATATGCAGGCGTTTGAGCCTACCGTATTTGTTACCGTTCCTTTGATGCTTGAAAAAATGCACGCCCGTATTCTTAAAAAAGTAAGCGAGAGAAAAATGGGCAGATTTGCCCTTACGCTCGGAAAAGTAATACAAAGTAACGGCGAAGGCTTTGTTTCGGGGCTTACAGAGAAAATTTTTGCCGAAGTCAAAAAACAGTTCGGCGGCAGACTCCGTCTGATAATAACGGGAGCCGCCGCACTTAACCCGGAGGTTGCAAAGGATTTTAAAACATTCGGCATACCGGTATATATAGGTTACGGACTTACGGAGTGTTCTCCGCTTGTAATAGGTAACAATGACCGTATTCAGCTTCCCGATTCCGTGGGTATTCCGCTTCCGGGAGTAGAAGCGAAAATAAACGAGCCGGACAGTAACGGCGTAGGCGAAATTTTTGTTAAAGGTCCTATGGTTATGATGGGATATTATAATAACGAGGAAGCCACAAAAGAAGTATTTACCGAAGACGGCTGGTTTAAAACGGGCGATATGGGTAAAGTTGACGAGGAAAACTGTTTCCGTATTGTCGGCAGATGCAAAAACGTTATCGTTACGAAAAACGGAAAGAATATTTACCCCGAAGAGGTTGAATATTACCTTAATAAAAACCCGTTTGTAAGCGAAAGTCTTGTTTTCGGTGCGGATTGCGATGAGGCGGAAGAAGGTACGCAGGTAGAAGCAAAAATCTTCCCGGATATTACGGAAATAATGAATAAGTTTAAAAATCAGGATCCGCCCACAAAAGAACAGGTTTTTAAGGCTATTGCCGATGTTGTTAAAGAAGTAAATAAAAAACTTCCGAAATACAAACATATTAAAAAATTCGATATAAGAGAAAATGAATTTATCAAGACCACAACAAATAAAATTAAGCGTCATGCAAATCTTGACGAGGAAAAAGAAAAGGTGAAATAATTTTAATGGTTTTAAAAAGAGTTAAAAAATATATATGCTCTTTTACGGCAACAGCAATTTGTTTGTTGTCGGTTTTCTGCTTCGGCGGGTGTAGTAAAACCGAAAAAACGGCTCTTAAATTAAACGGTGTCGCTATTCCGGGAGATGTTTATGCTTATTTTATCGACAGGGCTTTTTCTTTAAGTAAAGACGAACTTTCGTACGAGGCGGCAGAGAAGGAAGCCGTAAAACTCGCTTCTTCGTATTTTAAAAAGAACTCTCTTGCACACAGTTCCGGAATAACTTTAAGTTCGGCGCAAAAAGCGGCTGTTTCCGAAGAGGTCAATAATCGGTGGAGTGTTTACGGGAAATATTACACATCAATAGGCGTTACAAAAGAAACTCTTACAAAAGTTTTTTCTGCGGATGCCTGCCGTGATGCGCTTTTGTATTATTATTACGGTACGGGCGGAAAAAACGAGATAAGTTTAGCACGGCTTTATGCCGCATTTAAAACTAACTATATTGTTTTTCAGTCAATAAACGGATATCTTACCTACGAAGATGCAAACGGCTTTACACAGCAGTATGACGATGTAAAAAGAGAAGCGCTTATACTTAAATTTCAGAATATGGCTTCACTTGTAAACGCCGGCGAAAAAACTATGGAGGATGCGGCAAAATTCTTAAGTGAATCGGGATATTCATGTTCTGTTTCCACGGTTGTTCTCAATAAAGACGATACGGGTTATCCCGATGGATTTTTTGAAAAAGTAAAATCTTTAAAGGCGAGAAAAGCAACCGTAATAGGAACAACGGAACACAAATATATTTTCCTTGTTATAAGGGGTGACGCTTCTGCAGATTCCGAATATTTTAACAGCAAGCGTGACGAAATAATAAAGGATATTGCTTCAGACGAAATTGACGAAAGGATAGAAAAGTCATATTCCGTAAACAGTAATGTAAAAACATCGGAATCGCAAAGCATATATTATCTTGTTAAAGCGCAAAGGAGTAAATAAAATGAATGAAGCGGTAGAAAACATACTTACAAGACAGACAATCCGTGAATATACAAAAGAACAGGTTCCGGACGAACTTCTCGATATTGTTCTTAAAGCGGCAATTCGTGCGCCGAGCGGCAGAAATACCCAGCCCTGCCATTTAAGAGTAATAAGAAACAAAGAACGCCTTGACGAAATGAATACGGATTTTAAAAACATTGTCGGTTGGAATACTCCCGCATATACGGGCTGGAATTTACGCCCGGTTTACCATAACGCTCCGGTATTTATTTTTATTTTTGCAAAAAGCAAAGACGGAATGTCCGCAGGTCTTATGGCGGAAAATATTGCGCTGTGTGCAAAAGCGGTCGGTCTCGGAACTTGTATGGTAGGCTCTCTCGGTGCGTTGTTTGATGATGAAAACGGAGCGAAAAAGTGGAAAGAAATTTTAAAAGTACCCGAAGACTGGAACTTCTTACTCGGAATTACACTCGGTTTTCCGAATGAAACTCCGCCTATGAAGGAAAGAGAAGACGGGCATATTTTATTTATAGATTAAAAGAGGATAGGTCGGCGAAAGGTTAATGAAATATTTTGCATCAGGTTATGATGTTGCGGTAATCGGCGCAGGTCATGCGGGAATAGAAGCGGCTCTGTCTTCTGCAAGACTCGGCGCAAAAACCGTTGTATTTACAATAAATCTTGATTGGATAGGCAATATGCCGTGCAATCCGTCTATAGGCGGAACATCGAAAGGTCATCTTGTAAGAGAAATAGATGCCTTAGGCGGCGAAATGGGAAAAGCGGCAGATGCAACCCTCATTCAAAGCCGTGTACTTAATATGGGCAAAGGTCCTGCGGTACATTCTTTAAGAGCGCAGATAGACAGAAGAGATTACACAAAATATATGAAACACTGTCTTGAAAAAACAGAAAACCTTGATTTAAGACAGGGCGAAATTGTTTCACTTGAAAAAAATAAAGACGGCTTGTGGGAACTTACGACAAAACTTGAAGCGGTATATACCGCAAAGTGCGTTGTTATAGCCACAGGCACATTTTTAAAAGGTAAAGTGTATGTGAGCGATGTTTCTTACAGAAGCGGTCCCGACGGTATGTTCCCGTCAGACGATTTATCGGAAAGCCTTTTAAATATGAATGTGGAACTTCGCAGATTTAAAACGGGGACACCGCCGAGAGTAAACAGAAGAAGCGTTGATTTTTCTTCTCTTGAAGTACAGGACGGTGACGGCAAAATCACTCCGTTTTCGTTTGAAACTCCCGAAAACAGTCTTATAAACAAAGAAGTTTGCCATATTACATATACAAATGAAAACACAAAAGAAATAATACTCAATAATCTTCACCGTTCACCTCTTTACAGTCATAAAATAGAGGGAACGGGACCGAGATACTGCCCGAGTATAGAAGATAAAATCGTAAGATTTAAAGAAAAAGAACGCCACCAGGTTTTTATTGAGCCTTGCGGACTCGATACGGAGGAACTTTATCTTCAGGGGCTTTCGTCTTCTCTGCCTGAAGACGTTCAGTTAAAGATACTTAAAAGCGTAAAAGGACTTGAAAACGTTCAGGTTATGCGCACGGCTTACGCCATAGAATACGATTGCGTTAATCCGCTTTCTTTAAAATCGACTCTTGAGTTTGCAGATTTACCGGGGCTTTTCGGAGCCGGTCAGTTTAACGGTTCTTCGGGGTATGAAGAAGCGGCGGGGCAGGGACTTATAGCCGGAATAAATGCCGCACTTAAATCGCTCCTTAAAGAACCGTTTATTCTTGACAGAAGCACATCATACATAGGTACTCTGATAGACGACCTTGTAACAAAGGGCTGTTCCGACCCGTACAGAATGATGACTTCAAGAAGCGAATACCGACTTATTTTAAGAGAAGACAACGCCGATTTACGATTGACTGAAAAAGGATATAACCTCGGACTTATAAGCGAAGAAAGATACGGTAAATTAAAAGAAAAAATAAGACTTATCGAGGAAGAAACGAAAAGAATCGAAAATATTACCGTACCACCGTCAAAAGAACTTAACGAAGTGCTTGTAAAAGCCGGTACTTCGGAAACGGTAACGGGTGTAAAACTTTCGGAACTTATTAAAAGACCTCAACTTTCGTATGAAGTTTTAACACCTTTTGACAAAACACGTCCCGTTCTCCCCGAAAGTGTTTTTGAGCAGGTGGAAATAAACATAAAATACGAGGGTTATATAAAAAGACAACTTGCGCAGATAGAAGAACAAAAACGGCTTGAAGTAAAAGTTATTCCCGAAAATATAAACTACGGCGATGTAACGAACCTGCGTCTTGAAGCGGTGGAAAAACTTGAAAAAGTAAGACCGCAGAATGTGGGACAGGCTTCAAGAATAAGCGGTGTTTCACCTGCCGATATTTCGGTTTTGCTTATTTATCTGAGAAAAAACAATAATTGATTACGGAGGTAATTATGATGATATACAGAAACGAACACCCGAATCCCGGCTTTAAAAGAGAAAATTACGTAAATCTTAACGGCGAGTGGGATTTCGAGTTTGATTTCGGAAAAAGCGGAGAGGCAAAAGGCTTTTATAAAGACGGTGTTTCTTTTTCAAAAAAAATCAATGTTCCTTTTTGTCCCGAAAGTAAACTTTCCGGTATAGAATATAAAG
>JAZUHA010000351.1:0-7831 GCA_045641485.1 Acutalibacteraceae bacterium | reverse complement strand
AAATAAATTTTAATATTTTTGGTATTCTTGTAGTACAATATAATTGGAGTGATAGTGTGAAAGATTATTTTAAACGAATTACAACTTTACCGACAAAAAAAGAACTTATTTTCTGGTGGATAATGCGTATTTGTATGATAGGCGGTGTAGTTTACACGCTTATAATGTACTTTTCCGGCAATATCGGAACGGAAGGCGGATTTAATCCGCAGATGAAATTTAATATTTCCACCGGTGAATATGAACCTTCAACATATAACGCCGTACAGATGCTTGCAAATATGGTCGGGCTTTTCTCATTTGAAATATGTCAGCTTTTCCCGAAAAATACATATCCGAGATATATGCCCGCATATTTTCAGAATGTTACGGCAATAGGATTTTTCCTTGCCTCTTTCGGCGGTGCTTTTCTTAATTTTTATTATCTTATTCCTTTTTACGATAAGTTTTTGCACTGCTACGGCTGTGCGGAAGCCGTATTTATAAGTTATGAACTTGTAACGGCAATGCAAAAAAGGGATAAAAAGATTTGCCCGGCAAATATTGCCGCACTTGCCGCTTTCGGTATGGCTTTTGTATTTGCGGCAGGCTGGGAACTTTTTGAATTTACAACCGACCAGTGGTTCGGTTTTGATGCACAGCACTGGAGTTACCTTAACGCCTTTAAAGAAAGCGGAGTTGAAAAAATAAGCGACCTTGCTCTTGTTTTCCCGCTTAATCACTTTACCGAAGCCGAACAAAAAATGCGTTTTGCCGTTATGGACACTATGGGTGATGCTTTTTTAAACGCACTCGGTGCCGTACCTATGTATATATTCTTAAGAATACGCCCGTATAATCACATAGGCAAAAGAAATGTGAACAAAAAAATAGAAGAAGAATTGGCTAATACCGACAAAGAAACGGTAAGCGCCTAAAATTTCTTGCAATTACGGTATTTTTATACTATAATTATAAAGCAATATTATCTTTAATTTAAAGGAGGAAATTATTATGGCAAAATCCAAAAAGATAATAGCTATTTTATTGGCAATCATACTTTCTTTTTCAATTGTACTCGTTCCGGTTGCCGCTGCTTCTGCAAATGTACTTTCTTTAGGCGGCGGAAGTATCAAAAACTTCTTTGATATGATTATTGACTGGCTCATCCAATTTTTGCTTAAGTACTTTAACAAATATTGGCCCGGATATGAAGACAAGTGGGAAAAAGCAGAAGATTATGACTCCGACAACTTCTACAAAGGTATGGATACATTCGATACCGAAGTAAAAGACGGAGCAGGCTGGAAGATGGGTTATGCTTCGGCTTCTCTTATCAATGATCTTGACATTATGAACGGCGAATATTACCTTGCAGGTTCTCTTGAGCCCATAGCAGGCCGTGTTCCCGTAAAGGTTCTTGATGACCAGAGAGTTCGTGCTTATGCTCTTTCAGACGGTAAAAACGGTGTTTATGTTCAGGCTGTTATCGACGGTTTCGGCTTCTCAAGAGGCAATGTAAATATCATCAGAGAACAGCTTAAAGAATTTGCGGAAGCAAACAACATAATAAGCATCAACGTTTCCGTTCTTCATCAGCATTCCTGCATTGATACACTCGGAATGAACGTTCCGCTCGTTGAAACACTTCTTCTTAACACAGGTCTTGCCGCTATCGGTGCCGAAAATGCAGAAGACTATATGATTAAAAAGAATCCCAAATTTATGGACAATCTTTTCAAACAGACGGTTAACTCCATTAAGACCGCTGTAAGAAATATGAAATCCGGTAATCTTTTCTTCGGTACCGTAAATGTTAAGGATTATATCTACGACAAGCGTGATCCTCAGGTAATTGACGAAAATCTCAACAGACTTCGTTTTGTTCCGAATTACGGCTCCAAAGAAACTTGGGTTGTTAACGGCGGTATCCACTGCACGGGCAACGGTGCCGGCGGCGATGTTTTGACAGCAGACTATCCTTTCTATATGGAGAAATACATAAAAGAAAACTGCAACGCAAACTTTGTTTTCGTTCAGGGTGCGGAACTTGCAATAACTTCCGAATACGATCCGCTTAATCTTCCCGATGAAATGGAAAGAACCGAAAAACTTCAGAAATACGGCGAAGAACTCGGCAGACAGGTTGCTTCAATCAAAAACGATGTAGCACTTGACCCCGTACTTAACATCAAACATCAGGAAGTTTACCTTGATGTAGATAACCAGATTTTAACTCTTGCATGCCGTGAGGGTATCCTTGATGCGGTAATTGTTAAAGACGGCGAAAACACAAAGATGGTAACGGAAATCGGTTATATGGAACTCGGCAACAAAGTCGGCATATTCCTTGCTCCCGGCGAATTTGATCCCGTAATCTTCTTCGGCGGCGCTACAACACCCGAAGAGAGCTGGCTCGGTACAAGTTGGGATTATGCTCCTCTTAAAGACAGCGTTAACGGAAATATCGAAAACATTATGATATTCGGTCTTTCAAATGACCAGGCAGGTTATGTTCTTACAGATAACGAGTACCATTCACTTCTTGACGAAAACGAAGAAGTAAATATCGTAAGCAGAACATCCGGCTCCGCTTTCACAAAAGCATTTATGTCTCTTATCGGCTCATGCTATGCAGAGTGATATTTAACATTATTGAAATCAAATAACCGCAGGGGGCTGTCGAATTCGACAGCCCCCTTTTTTAAAATTTTACATTTAAAGCTGTATATAATATGTTCAGAAAAATCAGAAGAAAAAATAAAGAAATCAGTTTGGAAAGCGCAAAACTTCTTTTACAGAACGAACGCAGAGGAGTTCTTGCCGTAAACGGTGACAACGGTTATCCGTATGCCGTTCCGATAAATTTTTTGTATTGTGAAGAAGAAAACAGAATATATTTTCACTCCGCCTGTTGCGGTCACAAAGCAGAATCTTTAAAAAAATCAGATAAAATCTGCTTTACAGTTTACGGAAATGAAACAATAAAAGAAGAACCGTGGGCGCCGTTTTTACAAAGTGCAGTAGTTTTCGGCAGATGCAAACCCGTATCCGACAACACAATTAAAACGGATCTTTTAAGAAAATTTGCACTTAAATATTATATTGATGCAAATACTGTTGATGAAGAAATCGAAAAAAGCGGAAAAGCGGCACAAATATACGAAATAGAAATCGAACATATAAGCGGAAAAGAAATACAGGAAAAATAATTTTTAAGAATTATTGCATTAACCCGTTAAGAAAATCTACTGCTTTTCTTATATCTTTTTCGGGATTGTCGCCTACTTCACGCTCTATTGTAAGAAAACCGTTATATCCGATTTCTTCAAGTGCATTAAGATATTCGGGGAACGGTACAGAGCCTTCGCCGAGAGGAACTTCAATAAATGAATCTCCCGTTACAATAACTTCGGGTTTCATACCGTAAACAAATTCGGGGTCTTTATAGAAAAGCTGTTTTCCGTCCTTTGCGTGTGTATGAACGATGTATTTTTTAAGATTATGTACCGCACCTACGGGGTCGTCACCCGTTACCATAACAAGATTTGCCGGATCAAGGTTTACGCCTACGCCGGTAGAATTAAGTGAATCTAAAAACTCTTTTAAAGTTGCACTTGTTTCGGGACCTGTTTCTATTGCAAAATGTGCGTCTATGGAGTCGGCATATTCGGCAAGTTCGTGGCAGGCTTCCTGTAAAAGTTTGTATCTGTCGTGGTTTTTATCGGCGGGAACAACACCTATATGAGTTGTAACAACATCTGTTTCAAGTTCTTTTGCAAGGTCAAGTATCCTTTTTGATTTTTCTATTTTTGCGGGATTGAGTTCGGGGTGAGTAAATCCGCCGCCGCCGAGATCACCGCAAAGTGCGGAAATTATAAGCCCGTTTGATTTAACAAGGTCAAGAAATTCCTTTCTTGCCGATTGAGAAAGATTTTCGGGAGCCATTTCACCGCTTGTGGCATACACCTGAATACCCTGTGCCCCGACCTCAGCCGCTTTTTTTACAGCTGTGGGAATATCCGTACGGAAGCTGTTGATGATTACGCCTATCGGAAATTTTTTCATAAAAAACACCTCTGTTAATTATTATGGTTATTGTAATTGTTATAATTACCCCGGTTATTAAAACAGTACCGAGCCTGCTGTTCAAGCTCATTTATCTTCTTTTTTTTCTTCGAATATTTAATTATAAATACAATACAAAGAACAAAAGCCGCAAAAACAGGAACGGATACAACAACGGCAAGAATATAAATGACAATTTTCATTTCTGTTTCCGTAAAAATGTCTTCTGCAACGATATCGTCACTGTCAAATACTGCCTTATCGTAATTATAAATATCTTTTTTAAGCTGTTCCGTAATATCCGGAGCGTTACTGAAATCAGCAGGGACAATTTCACTGTCACCGTCAAAATGCGAACCGTTCACGGAAAAAGTATCAAGCACTTTATTTATATCTTCACGGGGAAAACCGTAAAAGGATTCAAAACGAACAGCGTAAATTACTTCCTTTGTGGAAAGGCAGTAAATAAGGTCATCGGCATCTTCGTCTTCATAACAGTCATATTCGCACCTTATAAGAAGTGCATTACAGCCGTTTACCTTTGTTCTTTCTGTTTTAACATCGTCATATTCACCGTAATCTTCAAATATTTTCTTTAAAAGAGAGTCCGAGAATTCCTTTAAAGCGTTGTCGGGAATATCGGCAACGGAAACTGTTTTTTCGTTTTTATAAGTATAAAAATCAACAGACAGACTGTCGTTGTTCCGCTCGGTAAAAAACGAGTAATGGTCATCATATATAATGGGATAGTCTTTCGGAACAATAACGGAAAAAAGATTGTTTAATACGGTAAAATCGTTTTTTCCGTCTGCAATATTTGTAACTGGAGCGGTATCTGTTTCTTTATTTTCTGTTTTTTCTTCAATCGCAAATGAGAAAATACAAAAAGATGATATTAAAATTAACACACAAATAAGTAAGGGTAATATTCTTTTATTCATTTTTGCACCCTCCGTCTGAAAATTCCACTTTGGGAACATTTGTGCCGTTTACGGGATTGAAACCGCCGCTGATTTTACCGTTATTTATATTACCGCTATAACCGCCGTAAGTAAACTGCATTCTGTTATATTCCGCAAGTTTTTTCTTTGCCTTGCTGTTTAAAACTATAAAAATAATCAAAACAACAAAAATCGGAACAGAAAAAACCAGCGAAACGGATGTGACAGCCAAAGCAATAATAATTCCCGTATCATTTAAAGCCTTTTTTACGGTTTCTTCAATATATTTTTCTTCTGAAGGTAATAAATCATCGGAAGCAGAAAAATCATCAAAATTTTCATCAAAAATTTCATCGGGAATAAAAGCGTTTTCAAAAGATTTTATATCTCCGTTATCTTCCCGTTCTTTTGAATCAACACAAGAAGCAGTTACAGAAATTGCGAAAAAGATTATAAGAAATGCAAAAATAACCGAAATTACTTTTTTCATCTGTTATCACTGCCTTTAATTTTTTCCCAGTATTCTTTTGCCGCCTGCTCCTGCTTATTTTCGCCGAATTCATAATATTTGCGGTCTTTAATTGCATCGGGCAAATACTGCTGTTTTACCCAGCGGTTTTTAAATGAGTGCGGATACAGATAAAACTGACCTTTAACCTCAGCATCGTCACCGTCAAAATGTTTATTCTGAAGCTGACGGGGAACAGGTCCGCTTTTGCCGTTTTTAATATCGTCCATAGCGGCGGAAATCGCTTCATTTCCCGTATTTGATTTCGGCGAATTTGCCACAAGTATAACAGCATCGGCAAGAGGTATTCTCGCTTCGGGCATACCTACTTGCAAAGCAATATCCGTTGCCGCTTTTACTATAGGTAAAATCATCGGGTAAGCAAGACCTACATCTTCTGCGGCACACACAAGAAGCCGTCTTATTGCGGAAGCCATATCTCCCGCCTCTAAAAGTCTTGCAAGATAATGAACGGCGGCATCGGGGTCGGAGCCTCTTAACGATTTTTGAAAAGCGGAAATAATATCGTAATGATCGTCGCCGTCTTTATCGTATCGCATAGCGCTCTTTTGTGTCAGCGCTTCGGCATTTTCAAGGGTGATTATACGCTTTTCGTTTTCTTTCGGTTTTCGGGAAGAAAGCACGCAGAGTTCTACTGCATTGAGCGATTTTCTTACATCGCCGCCGCACGATTTTGCAATATGAGTAATTACACCGTCTTCTATAAAAAATTCTTCATTTTTTTCTTTTTGTAAAAAGTCAAAACCTCTTTTTACGGCTTTTTCGGTTTCTTCCGGTGTAACATACTTAAATTCAAAGACCGAAGAACGGCTTAAAATTGCACTGTAAACATAAAAATACGGGTTT
Source organism: Acutalibacteraceae bacterium (assembly GCA_045641485.1). Classification (GTDB taxonomy): domain Bacteria; phylum Bacillota; class Clostridia; order Oscillospirales; family Acutalibacteraceae; genus DTU089. The sequence goes on along the minus strand of JAZUHA010000351.1, from coordinate 1,468 downwards.
TCGGTAGTGGAAGCAATTAAAGTTATAGAACCGTTTTCTATGTATTCAAGAAGCGTTTGCTGTTGTTTTTTGTTAAAATACTGTATCTCGTCAAGATAAAGAAGAATACCGTTCGGAGAAGTAAATGTATTAAGGTCTGCCACAACATCTTTAATATCCTGCGTTCCGGCGGTTGTGCAGTTAAGTTTTCTTAAAGTTCTGTCTGTTTTTTGCGCAATTATCCTTGCAAGCGTGGTTTTGCCCGTTCCCGACGGTCCGTAAAAAATAAGGTTTGGAAGTGTACCGGACTCAATTATATTTCGTAAAGGCTTACCCTCGCCTATTAAATGAGACTGCCCCGTCATTTCGTCAAGCGAAGACGGGCGTATTCTGTCTGCAAGAGGTGTAATCATAACAGTTTCTCCGTTCACAATATGAAACGATTGTACTCAAAAATTCATAACATCAAAAATACCCGCAATTACGGCAATAATAAAAGGAAGTGTTCCGCCTTTTCTTTTTAAATAATTCAATACACCGTTTTCGTCACCGTAAAGAGAATAAGCGGTATTTATTTTTTTAATGACGGTATCACGGTAAAGCCGTGTTGCAAAAAAGCCCATAAGGATTTTTATTGCAAATCCGGCAATTTGAGCGGAAAAAGTAACAGCATAGGGAACATCAACATTTTCGGCAATATTTAAAAATTCGGTTTCCGAATCGGAAAGTAAAACATCCTCACCGTTACTGTAAGCCAAAACATTCCCGATTCCGTTTATACCCTCTTCGGTATAAAGTTTTACGGATGCATCCATATACTCTTTATTTGTAATAATCGGGAAAACAAAAGCCGCAGTTACAATAATGTAAAAAGCGAGGATTGCCGCACTGAACTTATACATTTTGCGGTACAGTGTCCAGGCAAGAGGAAAAATAAAAGCCGTAAAATTATAAACCGATTTTCTGTTTGTTCTGTCTAAAATCAAAAATCTCGGGATAAAATAGCCGTTATTTTTTCCTATTGCGGCTTTAAAATGAGAAACGGGTTTACTGTCGATAAAAACATCTCTTTTTTCGCCGTCGTTTATATCGGAAACAATCTGCCTCAAAATTTCCTCATCAACATTATCGGTACCGTTTTCGTAAGAAGTTTCCTTTTTTTTCGTGTTTTTTGCATTTTCCTCAAAATTGTTTTTTATTTCGTTTGTTTTTGTTTCTTCTTCGTCATTAACCGAATTATAAATAAATCCCGTTACGTGAAGTTCATCATTCGCACATTTTCCGTTTGATTTAAAACATTCTCTGTGATGCGGAGTACCGCACACGGGACAAACTACGATATCGTCATCTTCCGAAAATAACTTTTTACAAACGGGACAAATTTGATTTTTAAAATTCATTTTTTCTCCTTTTATATCCGAAAACAAATTATAATAACTCATTATTTTATCATACAGAATTTTACTAAAATTATTTAAAAATTTCAATA
>JAZUHA010000350.1:0-2326 GCA_045641485.1 Acutalibacteraceae bacterium | reverse complement strand
TTATCATTATTATGATTTGTCATAGTTTTGCAAACCAATTTCTATATTGTAAAATTAGTATAAAAACAATCTTGACAAAGTACTGTAACAGTTTTATACTGATACAAACTGATACTTTTTACTATCGGGAGTTTGATTATGGATATAGTAAGGTTTACGGAAATTCTGTCAGACAAGCATTTTTACGATTTTGAAAAAATGTCGTATAAATATAAAAACGACTTTGACCTGTTTTTAAAAAATCTGAAAGATTTATACTGTAAAGAATTGCCGCTTCAAGACGAAAACGGCAATGCACTTGTTTATATGGAAAACTATTCAAATCTGTCGCAGAAAACCGTTAAACTTCTTCTTAAAAGCAGAGATACAAAGTACGGAATAAAAGCTGCCGAGGAAGAAATACTGTCAACCTGTGCTATTGAAAGCATAGATTTTTCACGGGATTCCGTAAGAAGCATATTAAAAGGCTATGCCCCGAAAAACGAACAGGAAAACAGAATTATGGGGCTGAAAAAAGGTTTTGAATTCATATCGGGCGATAACGAAATAAATGAAGAAAACCTTTACAAACTCTATATGATGACAGTCGGCGAATTTTTAAAAGACGAAGACAAACTTCTTGACGGAAATTTTTACAGACACGATGATGTTTTTGTCATAAGCGACCGCATAGAGCATGCGGGAACAGCCGCCGGAAAAGTTTGTGCTTATATGAAACAACTTATTGAGTTTATCAACAAGGATGATGATATAAATGACCTTTATAAAGCGGCTGTAATTCATTTTTATTTTTGCTTTATTCATCCTTATTTTGACGGTAACGGAAGAATGGCACGGCTTTTGCACCTTTGGTTTCTTATAAGAAAAGGCTATAAATCCGCTTTGTTTATCCCGTTTTCAAGCAAAATAGAAAAAACAAGAAAAAAGTATTACGGGGCATATACGAATATCGAAAACAACAAAAAATACAGCGGTGTTGTTGATGTAACCCCGTTTATTCTGTATTTTACAGAAAATGTTTATAACGGAATAACCGATGAAACCGTCGGCACAGATGTTTTTTCACTATATGAAGCTGCTCTTAATAACGGAAAAATAACCGAAAAAGAAACAAAACTCTGGAAGTTTGTTTTATCTTACTACGGCACAGGCGAATTCTCCACAAAACAGCTTGAAAAAGATTTCGGAGATGCTGCCTATGCAACAATACGGGGATTTGTTCTTAAATTCACGGAATTCGGTCTTCTGTGTTCAAAAAAATACGGTACAAGAATTAAATATAAAGCGGTTAACAACGAATAATAAATCACGCATATAACACGCAAGAAAGCGGAGGACAGTCTTGAAAATTTTTCTTTCATTTTTAAAATACCGCAGTAAATATATTATAATATATTTTGTGTTCGGGCTTATTTTTGCCGCATCGTTTTTACTGTACCGTATTCCCGTTCTGACGGTGATTTACCCGTTTTTATTATGTACGGTATTCGGAATTATTGTACTTATATGTGATTTTTTAAAGGTGAAAAACACCCATACAGAACTTGAAAACATACAAAAATCTATTAAAAAAACTCTTGATTCGCTCCCCTCTCCCGAAACGGTTTCGGAGGAGGATTACCGAAACATAATATATGAATTAAAAGAATTTACAAAAGATGTACAGACTGAAGACGATATAAAATACCGTGAAACGGTTGATTATTTTACCGTTTGGGCACACGAGATAAAAACACCCATAGCCGCTTCAAAATTAAAACTCCAAAACGAAGACTCTCCGCTTTCCCGTCAACTTCGCAACGAACTCGGGAAAATAGAGCGGTATGTTAATATGGTTTTAACCTTTATCCGCCTTGATTCGTCTTCTACCGATTTTGTTTTTGCAAAATATGATTTAGACGCTTTGCTTAAAGAGTGCATAAAAAAATTCGCCGGTGAATTTATAGACAGAAAACTGAAACTTGATTTTAAAGAAACAAATCTTACCGTTTTGACGGATGAAAAATGGCTTTCGTTTGTTTTTGAGCAGATTATTTCAAACGCCTTAAAATACACCGGAAACGGAACGATTTCAATATATGCAGAAAATAGTATTCTTTATATTAAAGATACGGGTATCGGAATAGCACCCGAAGATTTACCGAGAATATTTGAAAAAGGCTATACGGGTTTTAACGGCAGAAACGACAAAAAAGCAAGCGGTATAGGTCTGTTCCTTTCAAAAAGAATATGCGACAATCTCGGTCACAAAATAGCGGTCAGTTCTGTTCTTAATAAAGGGACTTCCGTGCAAATAGATTTATCGGTTAAAAAACTGAATATTGAA
>JAZUHA010000349.1:0-3082 GCA_045641485.1 Acutalibacteraceae bacterium | reverse complement strand
AGTCTTGTCTTCCTAAGACCGCTTGGCCTCCGACTTGGCGTGCCTGACTGCGAAGCAGTTGCCTGAAGCCTGCGCCGCAAGGCGTGCCTGACTGCGAAGTTATCTTTCAAACTCGCACTGCCAAACCGCTACGCCGGAATCGGCAAAAACATCGTTAAGCCTGTCCTCAAGCATTTTTACGGTAACGCCTTTTTTCATTACCACCTGCAAAAATCCGCCGCCGCCTGCGCCGCAAATCATTTTGCCGTCTATAAGGTCGTTTATTGCAAGGAAAATCTGGTCAATACAGGTGTTTGTGCAGCCGTTGTCAAGTCTTTGGGAAAGTTCCCAGTGAGATGAAAGAAGTTCTGCAAATCCGTCAATATTGCCTCTTTCGAGTTCAAAGCGCATAAGAACGGCAACCTGCTGAATGCGGTTAAGAACATCAAGCGCATTTTTGTCTGCTCCGATGTATTTACCGACAACTTCACGCAAAAGGTTTCTCGCAAGTCTTCTCTGACCTGTATAAATAACAGCAAATCTTTCGTCAAATTCATTGTAGGCTTCTTCGGGAACGGTAACGGGAGAGCAGAAAATCTGCTGTTTAAGTCCGGGTGCCGCCGTAATCATTTTTATACCTTTTGCAAGTCCGCCTACCTGGTCCTGCCAGCCGCCGCCCGTGGACATAAGCTGTTCCATACAAAGAACACGGTTGTAAAGTTCGTTATCTTCAATATCTACGCCGAAGAAATCAAAAATGCCTTTAACGCATGCGCCGGCAAGTATGGAACTTGTTCCGAGACCGCTTCCTTTGGGTATGTTTATTACACGGGTATTCATATAAATACCGCTTCCGAAATTTTCGCATATTTCATTAACTGAAATGTTTTCTTCATACGGAATAATTCCGCATGCAATAAGAGAAGCTTTGTGAAGTGCAAAAGCATCGCCCGGGTTACTGCAGTTTTGCAGTTCTTTTATATCCGTAAATTCTTTGTAACTTCCTATATCGGTAGAAGCGAGTATTATTTTTTTATTTTCGGTCTTTTTTATTGTAACTTCTATCGGGTAATCGCCGTTGAGTTTTACCGCCGCATTAAGAACCGTGCCGCCTTTTTCCATACAGTAAGGCGGTGTGTCCGACCAGCCGCCGCCCCAGTTTACACGAACGGGCAGTTTTGTTACAACTTCGTCTTTTGCCGGTTTTAAATCGGGATTGTATTTTGTGTCGTTTATTGCGGCACGAAGAATACTTCTGCAAATCGTGCCGAAGCATTTGTTCTGAAGATTTTCGCAGTCTACGAGTTTTGAAGCGTAAAAATATATGCGTATTTTTTTTGAAAATTCCGAAAGAATGTTTTCGTTTAAATTATCCGCTTTTTCAAGAAGATATCTTTCAACACGTTCGGAAACGCCGTTCGGGAACATTTTTTCCACTTCCGAAACGGGAGTCTCTGTTTCAGTTGCTTCGATTATTGTTTCGGCTATGATTTTATCGTTGAGTTTATCTTCCCACGGAAGTATGGCGGTAACATCAGCCATATTAAAACTGTCTTTAAGTGACAGCAATTCTCCGCTTTTATCATCGCTTAAAGTTGCTTTAACCGCTTCTTCCATACTGTCGCACACTTTAAACAGCGGTGTTGTCCACAAATCTCCGTCAAGTTCTTTTCCGAGGTGCATTTTTTCTTTCGGATTGTCGTTTACGCCGTACATACGGCAAATATGTTTTCCGTTATTAAGTTTAAGTCCGTGAAGTACGGTGCTTTCGGGAACGGTCTCACCGTGAAGTGTAACACCGCTTATTACACAACCTTTACCTATAACGGTACCGGTTTTTATATCGCTGTTTTCGATGTAACTGCCCGCACCGATTTTACAGTTTTTACTGATATAACTGTTGTAAATTGCAAAATCACCGCTGTGACGGTTGCTGTTTACTATATGCGACCAGTCAAGAAAAGCGTAGTTTTCTATATCTTCTGTAACCAACTTCAAAAGTTCTTTTGTTGTACCGAAATGCAAAAATGCCGCAGGAGAGAAACGGACAAGTTTCATTTTGTAACCGTGAAGCGCTTCCCATACTGCTTCTCTTGCTTTTGTAAGTTCGGGGCTGAAATCACCCTCGGGCTTTTCGTTATAAAAGAGTTCCAAAGTCGAATCCTCGGCAAGAGGGTAAAGAAAATCTGCATAAAATGACAGTCTTACATGTTCATTTACATTTTTTTTGAATTTTTCATCCGTATCGACAAGCGAATAAAGAGAATTAACCATTTTACCGGAGAAGATAACCGCACCCGTATCAATGTCAACATTACCTTTTTTATCAACGGCACCGCAGGACGAAAGCGTTTCGATGCTTTGTTTCTGGAGGCATTTTTTTACATTTCCGTCTGCATTGCCGAGGAAAACGCCGTGGTTTTTTCCCGTTTCGGCTTTTTCTTTTATTGAAAGTGCGGCGGCGCCGTCGCCGTAAAAATCAAGCTGAAGAGAATTGAAAAGAAGAAGTACATCACCGGAGCATACAAGCATACCGGAGGAAATTCTTGACGGTATTCCCGAACAGTTTATTATAAATTCATCAAAAAGAGTCGAGCGTCTGCCATCGGGTAATGTGCGGGGAACGGGTGAAAAAATCTTGCCGCAGGCGGAATACTGCGGTACACGCTTTGAATCGCCGCCCGAATGAATAACGAGTATACGAAGTTTTGAAAAATCGGTTGAATTTTCTTTATCTGCAATGTAGCGAAGAACCGAAAGCGTAGCACCTCCGGAGCCGCAGCGCTTACCGTCGGGATCGGGTATTACGGCATATTTTGAAGAAGGCAAAACACCGAGTTTAAGACGGTAGTTTATCTGTTCTTCATAAGCCTTTGCCTGCTCATTGTTTGATGCCGTAAGTATAACATAGTCCCACGAAGTGATTTTTTCCGATAACGAACTTTTGTATAAATCGTATGCATCACGGTATGACTGCTGTAAAAACAGTGTTTTGTAATTTGTCATAAAAACCGACCTTTCCGTAAATAAGAAAAACGTAAAAGTTACTGTATACAAATGAAATTGTAACCGATTTTTGTAATTAAATCAATGTTTTTTTGCA
>JAZUHA010000348.1:0-2622 GCA_045641485.1 Acutalibacteraceae bacterium | reverse complement strand
ATGAAAAAATGTATGATGTTCACGTATCCGGTCATGCATGCAGTGAGGAGTTAAAAATAATGCTCTCGCTTGTAAAGCCGAAATACTTTATACCCGTTCACGGTGAGCAAAAACACTTAAGGCATCATGCAAAACTTGCCGAATCGGTCGGAATACCGTTTAACAATATTATCATTTCGGATAACGGCTACGAAGTATCCGTTTCAGATGAGTCAATTAAAGTTACGGGAGCCGTTCCGTCGGGTATTGTATATGTTGACGGTTACGGTGTCGGTGATGTCGGCGCCCGTGTTATGAAAGAAAGACAGCACCTCGGACAGGACGGTATTATCATTATTTCCGCTTCCGTAGACGGTGCTTCGGGTGAACTTCTTGCCGGTCCCGATGTGTACTCAAAAGGATTTGTATATGTTAAAGAAGCCGAACTTCTTATGAAAGAAGCCGTAACTTTGTCGATGCGTGTTATTGACAGTTTTCCGCCATACAGTTTTGATGTGAATTCCATGTCAACTAAACTTAAAGACGAAATTTCAAGACTTATGTATGAGCGCACAAAACGAAATCCCATGATTTTACCCATTATAATGGAAGTTTGATTATTAAAAATGCAAAGGCGGTGATTTTATGAAGTTAAAATCAATGATTTATAAAAATCCCATAGGGTTTTTATCATCGTTTTTGTTTCTTGCGTTTTCGATTCCGGTTTATTTTCAAAATAAAAAGTTCGGAATTGTTTTGTTTGTATCGTTCTGCTTTATATTCGGGGCAAGTTTCATATATTCCGCATTAACCGTAAAAGCTACTTTAAAATATGTAAAAGAAATAAATAAAACTTTGGGCGGCAAGGGGAGCGATATTGCGGATGAACTTCCCATTCCCGGTCTTATAGCAGGACCGTACGGCGATATTGTATGGTATAACGAAGCTTTTCTTAAAACTTTTATCACGGAAGAAAACAAAGAAATCCCAAAATTAAAATTACTTTTTAAAGATTTTTCTTTTTCGGAACTTACCGATAAAGATACTGTTGATATTGATTTTTGCGGTAAAAAATTTACTGTTTTTATTTCAAGACTGCACGATAATAATTTGCCGATGCTCTCTTTCTATTTTCTTGATAATACATATTATAAGAACATTGAAACGGAGTATAAAGAAAGAAGACCGGTTGTTATGTCAATAATGGTCGATAATATAGAAATGCTCTCAAGGGAACTTTCCGACAGCCGTTTTGCGCTTGTTATAAGCGGACTTGAAAACATAATAGAAAAATGGTTAAACTCAAACAAAGTACTGTTTAAAAATCTTTCCAACGGCAGATTTATAGTAGTCGGTGAAAAGCGTGTGCTTGATAAATTAAGGAAAGATAAATTTTCCGTTCTTTCGCTTGTTAAGGATTATAAATATAAAGGCAAAACAAGTGATGCCACACTTTCAATAGGTGTCGGTTGCGACGGCGATATAAGACAGTGTGAAGAAAAGGCAAGAAAATCTCTTGATTTGTCACTCGGCAGAGGCGGCGACCAGGCGGTAGTACTTGCAGATGACGGGTATTCATACTACGGCGGTATGTCTGACAGAATGAATGATAATTCAAAGGTCTCTCCGCGACAGACTGCCGCAAATATTTCCACACTCATTAAAAAATACGACCGTATTTTTATTTTCGGTCATAAATTTTCCGATTACGATTCCGTCGGTGCCGCTGTCGGCTTTGCTTATTTTTGCAAGAAAAACGGAATAGATGCAAAAGTTTTAACCGACAGAAAAAAGACGCTTGCTTTACCGCTTCTTGAATATCTTGAAAAAACAGATAAAAAACTTTTTGCAGACCCTGAAGAAGCTTTAAAGCAATGTAATGAAAAAACAGTTGCGGTTGTTATTGACACTCACAGACCTGCTTTACTTGAGTTTCCGGAAATATTTAATAAATCAGCCGCACGAATTATAATTGATCACCACAGAAAAATGGAAGATTTCATTTCAAATGCCGATATATTTTACCATAAACCGGCACAGTCTTCTTCTTGTGAAATGGTTACGGAACTTCTTGAATATTCGGAAAATTCAGGTAAAATTCTTCCGTCTGTTGCTACTTCACTTCTTTCCGGAATTGTGCTTGATACAAAGAATTTTGTCTTAAGAACCTCCCGCAGTACATTTGAGGCAGCGGCATTTCTTCGTGATAATTCTGCAGATACGGTTGCAGTTAAGAAATTGTTTTCGGTTAAGGAAGAACAGGTTGAACTTAAAAATTCAATAATTTCTTCCGCCGAAAACTATAACGGTTTTTTTATATCCTGCACCGAAGCCGTAAGCCCGGATTTACGTGTAGTTTCTTCAAAAGCCGCCGACGATTTACTTAATATAGACGGCGTAAAAGCATCTTTCGTTATTTCGCAGTACGGCAAAGATGTAAATATTTCCGCCCGTTCTCTCGGCGAAGAAAATGTTCAGCTTATTATGGAAAAATTAGGCGGCGGCGGTCACAGTACAATGGCGGCGGCACAGATTAAAGATTGTGATTTAAAAGATGCCGAAAACCGGTTAAAATCGGCAATCGAACAATACAAGGATTTAAAATAGGAGGAAAAACAATGGAAGTTATTTTAAAAAGTGATG
>JAZUHA010000347.1:0-6546 GCA_045641485.1 Acutalibacteraceae bacterium | reverse complement strand
ACCACAACTTTATAATCTTTTTATCTTTCTGAATAATCTTTTTATTTTCTCAAAAAATAAAACAAAACAATTATGAGGTGTAAATTAAATATGTATGACAAAAATTTTTTTAAAATCAGCACCGAAAATAGAACTGCAATTATACGGATATTAAGTCTTATTTTTGCCGCTCTTTTAATTTTTTCTTCCGCTTATGCTGTTTTTCTTAATCTTACAAACAAAAAATCCGTAACCGTTCTTTCAAAACTCGGCTCACAAGGTGAAGAAGTACGACAGGTGCAAAAGAAACTTAAATCTCTCGGATTTTATTCCGGTGCGGTTGACGGGATATACGGGACAAAAACAAAAAACGCCGTATTGTCCTTCCAGCGTTCCTGCGGTCTTGCGGCGGACGGCATAGCAGGACCGAAAACTTTACTGTACCTCGGACTTGATTCTTCACAGAGTTCCTCTTCCGCATACAGTTCTTCCGATATATATTTACTCGCCAAGGTAATCGAAGCGGAAGCAAGGGGCGAAAGTTATACGGGGCAGGTTGCCGTAGGTGCAGTCGTATTAAACCGTGTAAAATCATCTTCCTTTCCCGATACCGTTTCCGGAGTTGTTTATCAGAAAGGCGCTTTTTCTGCCGTAACAGACAGCAACTGGAGCGTTTCGCCTACCGCAACATCGAAAAAAGCCGCACAGGATGCAATAAACGGGTGGGATCCGAGCGGAGGAGCATTATACTATTATAATCCTGCAAAGACATCTAACAAGTGGATTCGTTCACGCCCGGTAATTATCACAATAGGTTCTCATATTTTTTGTAAATAATTTCAAGATTGAACTATTGCATTTTTTTATGTTTTATAATAAGATATAATGGGTTAGATTGGTAGACATTTTTCTTAAAATACGGATTTTTATATAAACAACTGTATTTTCATCTGTTTTACCATACAAAACTTCTTATATACCATTATATTATAGAATAAATATTATTTTTTAAAAGGAGAACAAAAATGCAGAAAGTTCAGTTTACGGAAACTGTATTACGTGATGCAAACCAGTCACTTATTGCAACAAGAATGAAGTTTGACGAATTTGCGCAAATACTCCCCGTACTTGATAAAGCAGGATACTATTCTCTTGAGTGTTGGGGCGGAGCCACATTTGACTCATGTCTTCGTTATCTTAACGAGGATCCGTGGGAAAGGCTCAGGAAAATCAGAAAACTTTGCCCGAACACAAAACTTCAGATGCTTTTAAGAGGACAAAATCTTCTCGGATATCATCATTATCCCGATGATGTTGTAAGAAAATTCGTAAAAAAGAGTGTTGAAAACGGAATCGACATTATAAGGATTTTCGATGCTCTTAACGATGTTAAAAATATCGAAGTTGCCGTTGACGAAACAGTGAAAAACGGTGCTGTCGCTTCCGGTGCAATCTGCTATACGATAAGTCCGATTCATACGTTGGAGTCTTATATCGAACTTGCAAAGAATATGGAAAGTATCGGTTGTAAATCTATCGCAATAAAGGATATGGCGGGTATTTTAAGTCCTGACCAAAGTTATAAACTTGTTTCCTCTTTAAAAGAAGCCGTAAGCGTTCCGCTTGTGCTTCATACTCACTGCACCACGGGACTCGGATTTATGACCGTATTAAAGGCAGTTGAAGCAGGGTGCGATATTATCGACACCGCCATTTCCTCAATGTCCGGCGGAACCTCACAGCCGGCTACCGAGACACTTAACTTTGCTCTTTCCGAACTCGGATATGAAACCGACCTCAACGGCACGGAATTGAAAAAAATCGGAGATTTCTTTAAACCCGTTCGTGCAAATGCACTTGAAAGCGGGCTTCTTAACCCGACAGTACTCGGTACGGATACAAAAGCACTTGATTATCAGATTCCCGGCGGAATGCTTTCAAACCTTGTTGCACAACTTACGGCTCAGGGAAAACTCGATAAATTTGATGAAGTTCTTATTGAAACACCGAAAGTCCGTGAAGACCTCGGTTATCCGCCCCTTGTAACACCGATGAGCCAGATGGTAGGCGCTCAGGCAACATCAAATGTTCTTGCCGGAGAAAGATATAAAAATGTTTCAAAAGAAGTTAAATCTTATCTTACGGGTGAGTACGGCAAAGCCCCCGGAAAAATCAACGAAGAAATCAGAAGCAAAATTCTCGGTGATAAAAAACCGCTTGAGGGAAGATATGCAGATACACTTGAACCGGCTTTTGAAAAAGCAAAAGCAGAACTCGGAAATAAAGCGACCTGTGACGAAGATGTTCTTTCTTACATTGCGTTCCCTCAACAGGCAGAAAAGTTTTTTGATTACCGTGAAGAAATGAAATCAAAAACTTACAGTTACGATTTTAAAGTTCTTGATAAGGAGTGAAATAAATGATTGTTTCCCCTTTAACAATAAGTTCACAATTCACAAGCATATCTTTTAAAGATGCCGTTACGGTTGCCGCACTCGGATTTATCATAGTAATTCTTGTTCTTGCCGTTCTTGCACTTTTCGTTAAGTTTCTTTCTTTTGCAGTCAATTCGTTTTCAAAAAACAAGAAAAAGCAAAACAGCAACAAACCCGTTCCCGAAAAGCAGCCGCAATTTAAACCAAAACCGGTTTCACCGTCACCGTCATCTTATATTACACTTGACGGCGTAAGCGAACAGGAAGCAGCCGTAATTATGGCGATAACTTCCGATAAAACAAAAATTCCGCTTGAAAGACTTTCTTTTAATTCAATTAAAAGACTGAATAAAGACCCCGAACTCATCGGTATAAGCGAACAGGATGCGGCAGTTGTTATGGCAATTACCGCAAACAGACTGAAAAAGCCGCTTACAAATCTTGAATTTAAGTCTATACGACTTCCGGAGGATTAAGACATGAAATACATAGTTACATTAAACGGTAAAAATTATGAAGTAGATGTTACCGAAACAGATGCGGTAGTTACAGGAGTTTCTCTTGCAACCGCTTCCGTTCCGTCTGCTCCCGTTCCCCAAAAACCGGCACCTGCACCCGAAACAAAAGGCAAAACAGCCGCACAGAGCGGAAACAAAGTAAAAGCCCCAATGCCCGGCACAATTCTTGAAGTTAAAGCAACCGCAGGCAGTTCGGTAAAAGCCGGCGATGTGCTCTTTATACTTGAAGCCATGAAAATGGAAAATGATATTGTAGCACCGTGCGACGGTACAGTTAAACAGATTCTTGTAAACAAGGGTGCCGCCGTAAATACAGACGACATTCTTGCCGTTATCTGATTTTTCCCGAAAGGACAGAATTTTATGGATTTTGGAATTATTATCCGAAATCTTTGGGAACAATCGGGGTTAAATCAACTCGTATGGCAAAATCTTGTTATGATAGGCGTAGCGGTTTTCTTTTTGGTGCTTGCCATCAAATTCAAATTTGAGCCGCTTCTTCTTGTTCCCATTGCTTTCGGTATTCTTCTTGCAAATATGCCCGGCGCAAACATAATGCTTGATACCACGGGCGGTGAATTGGGCGCAATAGGCGAAGTTGCCGTAGAGGGCGCCCACTGGTATGAATCCGGTGTTTTGAGGATACTGTATGTCGGGGTAAAATCGAGTATTTTCCCATGTCTTATTTTCCTCGGCGTCGGCGCCATGACAGACTTCGGTCCCCTGCTCTCAAACCCCGTCAGCCTTCTTTTGGGTGCCGCCGCACAACTCGGTGTTTACTGTGCATTCCTTCTTGCAATCGCCTTTAAGTTTTCCCCGCAGGAAGCCGCTTCCATAGCGATTATAGGCGGAGCAGACGGTCCTACGGCTATTTTCCTTACAAGCAAACTTGCTTCACACTTATTGGCTCCCATTGCATTGGCAGCATACTCTTATATGGCACTTATCCCGATTATTCAGCCGCCTATTATGAAAGCCCTTACAACAGAAAAAGAGCGTAAGGTTGAGATGAAACAATTAAGAAAAGTTTCCAAAACCGAAAAAATCATCTTTCCCGTTGCCGTTCTTATATTCTGCGCTATGCTCCTGCCGTCTGTCGTTCCGCTTCTCGGTATGCTTATGCTCGGAAACCTTTTCCGTGAGTGCGGAGTGGTTGAAAGATTGAGCGAAACGGCGCAAAACGCCCTTATGAACATAATTACGATTATGCTCGGCGTTACGGTAGGCGCCACCGCAAACGGCTTGGAATTTTTAAAACTCAAAACAATACTTATAGTTGTTCTCGGACTTGTTGCTTTCTCGTTTTCAACTGTCGGCGGCGTACTTTTCGGCAAACTTCTGTATGTTATCACACGGGGAAAAATCAATCCGCTTATAGGTGCTGCAGGCGTTTCCGCCGTTCCGATGGCGGCAAGAGTTGCACAAAACGAAGGCAGAAAATACAACCCGACAAATTTCCTTCTTATGCACGCCATGGGTCCGAATGTTGCAGGCGTTATAGGTTCAGCCGTTGCGGCGGGATTTTTACTTGCGGTGTTCGGATAAAACATAAAAGATAACAGATAAGAGATAATAATTTCGTGTGGCTTCGCTCCGGATTATATCGCCTGCGAATAACCGTCAGTTTATTCTCTGATATTTACCTTATTGATACAATTTAACAAAATCAAACAACCGGTTTACCGTTCTGTGAAAATCACAATAATAAATCGGCTATTATTTTATTTTTAATAAAATTTACCGAATATATATGTTTTTTTCTCAAAATGTGCTATAATACAACATATTTGGTTTAAAGGTGATAATTTTGGCAAAAGGTAACATTAAAATCGTGGATATGCACACTCACACACTGAACTCCCCGGACGGAAACCATACTGCGGAATATATGGCTTCGGCAGCAGAAAAAAACGGAATTTACGCACTTGCTTTTACAGATCACTGTGAAGTGGATTACTTTTATAAAGAAGATTATGATAAATATTCCGAGAAAAGTTTCACGGATATTTCAAAAGTTAAAAAAGACTTTGAGGGCAGACTGAATGTCTTGTGCGGCGTTGAACTCGGTCAGCCGCACTACGATAAAGAACTTGCGGAAAAAATTATAAATATGCATAATTATGATATAGTAATCGGCTCCATTCACAACCTCAGAAATATGGAGGATTTCTGCTACTGGGATTACGGCAAAACAGATATCGAAGCCGCCCTTAACGAATATTATGACGAAAATATAAATATGGCAAGTTTCGGAAAAGTCGATACCATAGCCCACATAACTTATCCTTTCAGATACATTTTCAACAGTCTCGGATATGTGGAGGATATAAAAAAATACAAGAAAAAAACAGACGAACTTTTTAAAATCTGTGCCGAAAAAGATATAGCGCTTGAGATAAATATGGGCGGTCTTAACTACCCCATAAAAATGTCCTCCCCCGACTTTGACACTGTAAAACGGTTTAAGGAACTCGGCGGAAAACTTATTACCGTCGGCTCGGATTCCCACTATGCCGAACGCATCGGAAAAGGAATAGACAAGGCTTATGAGATCGCCCGTGAAGCGGGATTTAAAAGCGTTGCGATTTTTAAAAACCGAAAACCGGAAGAATTTCCGATTGTCTGAAAATTTTGTAAAACCTTTCCTTTTTCATACATTTTTCGTTAAAAACCGCAAGTTTTTGAATATGCAAGGTGTAAAGTAAATCCCTTGCTTTTGTTCATAACTCTGTTGAAAATGTCAACAAATCAAGGCGATAGTTCAGTTATAATTCTATTCCGGAATAATGTTGTAAAGCAACTTACTTTACTTCTACAAAGTTTTGAACATTTCCGTATTTTCGACAATGTATATTCATTTGCATATTCAATTTGTTAAAAATAAAACAATTCTTTAAAATTTTTTCAAAAAAGCGTAAATCGGGAGGGATTTTTATATGCGAAAACTCACATTCAAAGTTCCCGATTATTACAACGGCAAACCGCTTTTATACTTTTTAAAAGGTGAATTAAAGTTTTCTTCACGCATTGTCGGAACACTTCGCCATACAGAAGGAGCGGTAAAAGTAAACGGCGAAAACGCCCGTGTGATTGATAAAATCACAGAGGGCGATACGGTGGAAATAACGATTCCCGAAAAAAGCACACCTCCCCTTTTGTGGGATTTTCCGCTTGATATAATTTACGAGGACAGTGACATTCTTGTAATAAACAAGCCTGCCGGTATAGCCTGCCACCCGTCACACAATCACCCGAATTTCACACTTGCGAATGCGGTGGTATTTCATCTTGTAAATTCCGGCGAGGGCGAAAAAGCCGCCCGTGCCGTGGGCAGACTCGATAAGGGTACAAGCGGGCTTATTGTCTTTGCAAAAAACATATATTCGGCTTCCCGTTTAAACGGGAAAATTGAAAAAATATACATTGCACTTGCAACAAAATACATAAACGAACCGGGCGTAATAGACACCCCGATATACCGCCCCGACCCGAATAAAACACTCAGGGCAACAGGTGAAATCGGAGATTATGCCTTAACCGAATACGAGCCTCTTTCACATCACGGCAATAACACACTTTGTAAAGTGAGGATAAAAACGGGCAGAACTCATCAG
>JAZUHA010000346.1:0-15711 GCA_045641485.1 Acutalibacteraceae bacterium | reverse complement strand
CATATATATTTTAAATCCATTAAACGGTGCTGTTACCTTTACTCTTTGCCCTGAAATTATTTCTGCAGGTTCTTTTCCGGATACCTCAGCAACTGTATATGTGTTGCCTGTCGGTTCACCGTCATAGGCAGGTACATAAACCTGAGTAAACATATCGGCAAAATATCCACCTTGCGGTGCAGGTTCAGTAAAACGAATGTCGAGTGCAAGTTCTTTGCCACTTACTAATGTTCCGAGTCGATAAAATTCGCCTTTAGATACATTACTGTCAACCGCTGCTACTCCAAGTCTATCAGGATTTCCATCTTTATTTTTTGGTGTTTCAACTGCAAACAAATATTCACCTGCGTCTAATGAACCATCTGTAAACTCAAAACTTTGTGCTGTAACAGCTCCTTGCCAAATGCCCTTATCAACTAATTGTTTTACAGGTTTAGATGCAATTGTAGTTGAATAGTCTTTGTTCCAAACATATACGCTTAATGTTATTTGTTTTGTGTTCCAATTAGCCATATATATTTGAAATGCATCAAACGGTGCTGCAACTTTGATCCTTTGAGCGGAAATCAACTTATCTGATAAAACGGAAACTTCTGAAGCCGTATATCCTATACCGGTAGCTGTAGGTGTCCCGTCATATGCAGAAACATAGGTGGGCTCAAATCCGGTTGCTCCTACGCTTGACAAAAAACTTGAACCAATCAAAACTAAAGCCATGATAAAGGCTATTAGTCGATTGTAACATTTTTCTTGCTTTTTCATAAAAATCTATCTCCCCTATTAATAATAGTGCCAATGGCATTTTATTCGACCGGTACAAATGGAAGTTTTGCCGTCTCATTAATACTTTCGTTATTGTCGGTGTTGCTTTTTGAATTATTGTTTTTTTCAAAATCTTCAAGCGTAATATCTGAATTACTTTCTTGTGTTTTTTTCAGAATTGTTTTCTCATCGCTTTTGCTGTTATTTTCTTTTATGCTTTTGCCGTCATTTTCTTCATTGTTTGCAATTGGGAGCTCATCATTTTCTATTTCGCCTATGTTTTTAGAAGAAGCGCTATTTTTAACATTTGTATCTTTTCCATCTATATGGCTAAATTTAAATATAAAGAATACACACAGCAATAGTAAGGCAAAAATAACAAAAACAATTACTTTTTTCTTTGTTGATTTCATTATATATTCCTTGCTCGGCAAATTATCAATATCCAAAGTAATTTTTTGCGGCAATATGATATATATAGATAGATTTTGTTAAATCAACCGGTAATGACGGTGAAGGATTTTTTAACACAGCATAGCAATAACTAAGCGGAGAAGCACTTAATGTACCTTCATCTCCGTTATATGTAATAACAAGATCACAATTCTTATCCAAATTTTGCACTAAAATATTTGGTATATCGATAACGAAATATAGAGAATTATTGCGTGAAAGTTTTTTCGGTGTTATTCTCGTTTGATCATAGATAAAATTAATATTTCTAATATCAACTCCATCTTTTATTGTAAAGAAATATCTTAAGGTAGTATCTGTGTTTAAAAGCAAAGACATCCCTTTAAACGAAATAATATCGCTAAGTTCTGATATATCTGATTTACAACTATACTTTGAAAGAGTGCTTGTTGTAACATTTTCCATTGTAGAATCAATATCTAAATCGTTATCTGCAATATTATCCAAATTATAGGAAAACCATTTTTGTGCATATCCGCCATAATGAAGCATAGCTTTAACAAGCGGTTCAGCTTGTTTGTATTCGCTAACATCTTGATTCTTTAAAATAATATTAGCATAGTCAATTACCGAACATTTATAACAAGTTCCCTTTGTTTCTTTTGTTCCGTTGGGATAAACTTGAAGTGTTATTATATCTGTCATTTCCTTGGCTGCAACATCACACGAAAATTTATACAGTATTTTTCCTTGGAGAGCGTTGGTATCCCTCTCTGCCTCACTAATTAATACCTCTTTACTTTGTCCGTTTTGATATGTAATTACAACGGAAGAATTGGAATTGATTTTGCTTTGAATTAAATCTAAATAAATTTCAAAAGAAATATTACCGTTCAATGTTGCAGAATACCCAGCTAAAGAACTAAAGTCATCCATCAATTCCCCACAAACATCACATTTACCGTTACCGTTATCATCGTAATGTAAGCCGATATTACAATCTTTTTGTGCTTCGTTTGAAGTGCTGATATAACTGTACTTAAAACGCCCGCCGGGAGCAACATCGCCGGAGGTGTAAAAATCCATTATATCACCAGAGAATTCTTCATATAAGCCATTTTCATCACCGCTGTTGTCAGAGTTATCATGAACATTATCTGTCCAGGTAAAATTGATGGTAAAGTCATAACCATTTAATTCCAATTGATTTTTAGGGATTTTTACAGTAAGATACTTTCCATCTAACTCATATTCAACATCGGCAATCTTGGTAGTGTTAAAACTATTTGAACCTGAACCAGTAAATTTCAGCAACTCTGCTTTTTTAGCACCATAGTTTCGTACTACATAATCAAATGTTTCCCATCCTTGATTTGTTTGATCAGAGTCAATATAAAGATTCATCCACAGTGCATCAGAATTTACCGGTGCAGTAATGTCGTCTTTACACTCAACATTAAAATACACATAGTCTTTATCACGTGCAACTTGTGAACAAACAATATCGTTACGGCCGGATTTGTCTTTATAATAGACATTGCTTGTAGTTGTGCCATCGGTTATAGTTGAAACTCTACCCGCAGAATCACGGTCGCCAATATTATCTTGATACGCCGCAAAATACGGAGTCACATTATTCCACTGACTTTCAAGTGTCTTACTACCATTTAACACAATTGTTTTAGCGGTACCGGCTTTTTCAATCGCACTAACACCTTTATATTTTCGGATGTTGTTAACAACCTGATAATAGTAATGATCTTTAAGTTCACCTCTGCTGGGCTCAATATCACGACTATATTCATCATTGTATTGATCCATGAAGTGATATCCATTACATTCATTACCTAACAGTTTTGTTGTCCCTGTATAATTAGCACGCCCAACCGTCCATTCGTTCCAACCGGTTAGATAAAGCATCTCCGGTGTAGGAATAATGCTATTAAGTGCATAATCGAATTGTTCTTGAATGTTATACCCGTATTTTGATGCTTCCGAACCCGTCTTTTTATTGGCAACAGTTCCGCTTGTATACGAACGCCCACAAACATTCAGTCCGTTCATAAATGATTTTTTGGGTATAAGCGGATTCCAGTTTTGTGCTGGACTTATTGCCATCTCTTCAACTTTGGAATTTCCGGATATTTTATACTTTGTCTGAGGATAAATTGATAACCATCCCCATGCATCTGTTACAATATTGGAACCGCTATAAGTATAGTTGGCATCGGGATTACGAAAAGTGAAAAATTCTTTGATTTCTTTCATCAAATTGTCTATTGGATTTTGAAGATCTGCTTTTTTCGCAATCAGCATCGGTTTGCCTTCCCAATAAAACCAAAGCTTTTGATATTTTTCTCCTTTTGGAACGCCTCTATATAAATCGTTATACAAAAGTTTTAACATATTTTGGGTTGCATCAGAGCTATCATCACGCATAGGAAGATAAAACGACACCTTCGGTGTGCCAACACCGTCGTTCATCGCTTTCGCCCACACATCATACAACGAAATATAACTATCCCTATATGTTGACATTGCATTCGAGTAGTCTAAAAATACTGTATCTATTCCAGCATTTGCAAGAAGCTCAGAATGTTTTCTGAGTACCCATTTGTCACTACTTGCATAATAACCAAACAGAGGTTCATTCCAATAAGCAACAGAAGCTAACGGTGTGCTTTCATACAATTTTGAAGTATTACCTGCATCAATTGTTTTTTGAATGTTATATCCTGTGGACAAACCATTATCTTGGTGCCAATCCCAATAAAACATAGCTACATTTTTATTGGATTTTGGATTCCCAACATCTTCATTTGTAAGTGATTTTCTACCGAGTCCGTCTGTGAAAACCCATGTATCCGGTTTTACCGTATATTTATTGACCGGTGTGTTTGAAACGCTTTCTTCCGGTGCCGAAGCTGAACCTGTCGAATTATATACCGGTTGTATCGTCTGAAAAAGGTTACTTACCGATTCGTTTTCAAGAAAAAGTTCTAATCCTAAAGTCCACGGCATTTCAGCATGATCAATATAAGCAAATCCTTTTGATGTGTTGTTTGTTAATGCATAACAACATCCTACATGGCCCTTTACATTTTCTAAAGTGAAAAGGTATTCGCCTGCAACTAATGCTTGGTTAAATTTAATCCATGTTGTTTTATCGTTTTTTGTTCCAGAATCACAAGCCCAAACCCGCTCACTTATCACAGGATTTTGTTTCAAAGTATCATCATAATTATTATTCCAATGATAAGCGGACACTGTAACTTCGCTGTCTTTGTTGCCCCAAGTTACTGTTTCAAATCCAATTCCGTATACATTTTGAGTTGTTTTCACACGTTGAGATACACGCTTTGTGCCTTCTCCCAAACGAATAGAAAGATTATCAGATTGCAGGGAATCCTGTGCAAATGCACTATGTTCATATAACGATTTGGTGATAGGAGTTGAAACCGTTTCAAAATAAGTACCTGCCGTTTCTGTAAAACCAATTTCCCATTTGATATCCATATCATTCTGCTGTATAACTTTATCTTGGAAAAACTGATACTTATAACTATTGCCACTATTGTTGTAGACTGCAGCAATAGCGTAACGATTATTACCACTGCTACCATAACAACTTATGTGAAATAAATATTCACCCGCCGGCAATTTTTCGTTTAAAGCAACCTCATACCATTTCATTGTCCCACTTACAGTTTTAGTATCGGAAACTATCGGAACACATCTCAGGGTGTTTTCATAACTATACTTCCACTCATAAATAGATAACTGTACTTCAACCGAATTTCCGCCTGAACCTTTTTGCATTAAAACTCTATAAGAATCAAACGCTTTTTTTACTTTAAAATGTTGTCCATAAGCATCATTAGCCGTAGAAACTTGCAAATTGTTAGGAACCGCATTTCCATTAACGTCGTATGCAGGTACATACACAGATGTTGCCGATACTGTAAAAGTGCCAACAAGCGTAACGGAACTAATAACTATTGCTAACGCCAATGCCAAAGAAAGAAAACGAAAGGATATTTTATTCATAATAAACAACCACCAGATTATTTCTTAGTAACAGAAACCGTCCTGTCATAGGCTTTTTGATTGTATTTGCGCATCTTATTAAGAAATTTGTTTACATTATTCAAATATTCAGACCATCCCGAATCAATATCTTTTTTGCCCGAAATAAATTCACCTTTGTATTTTAATAAAAGTTGTGAACAATCCGTATAATATGTGTCAAATACTTCCTGCTCTTCTTTCGTACGCTTAATTTGAGGAAGAGATGAAAGTTCCTCGGTTCCGGTTTTACGCAAATAATACTCATAAAATGCATCCGCCGCAAACATTCCTGACGGTTCTTCTTTAATATAGTATTCTAATTGCTCATCTGTAGCTTTTTCAATAACATCATAAGCCAAATTATAATCTCTGATTCTCATTGCAGAACTTGTTTGTACAGCCTGTACGAGCCAAACATCTGCCGATTCATAGTTTTTGTAATCATAGTATTTTGAGCAGTCAGGAATCTTTGCTCCGTACTTATCTGTAGTCCAATCAAAAGTTTCGCCTTCGATACCATATTTAAAGAAGATTTGGCCTTCTTCAGAGAACATATAATCAATTAAACGGCATATAGCCTCCGGATATGCAGTATCTGCATTTACATAAATATTTGCAGCCGAACCATTTCTGTCAGGAAGAACTGTCTGTCTCTTACTGTTGTATTTTGAAGTCAATGACGGTATTATGTCATATTTAGACCAAATATCACGGTCTGATCCCGTTGCAACTTGAAGACGAGTCCAATCAGACCAAATAACGCACCTGCCTGAACGAATCTTTGTCTGCAATTCATTTGTTGTCATAATAAAAGCATCGTTATCCAATAACCCTTCCTTATACAACTTATTCATATACTTTAAAAATTCTTTGTAATTGTCTTCTACATCGCCATAAGAAAGCTTTCCGTTTTTCTCATAAATACAAAAAGAACCGTTTACAGAAGGAATGCCAAAAGCAGTTCTGATCGGGAAACTTCCACGCTGTCCGCTATCATAGTCAAATGTAAAGGACATCGGAATTACATTCGGATCTTTTTCCTTGATTTTCTTCAAAACATTATATAAATCATCAACAGATACTATATCCGAGGCTTTAAAGCCATATTTTTGTTGATCTTCTTTAGAAACATACAAAAGTGCAGTGCCTTCGCTCCTTTGCTTGGTTGAAGAAAGCGAGTACAACTTACCATCGGAAGTATATACACTTGTTGCGTAATCAGGATTATCATCCAAATATTTCTTTAAATTAGGCATAATATCCATATACTCAGCCATATTGAGAATATATCCCTCATCGCCGTATTTATCAATTTCTTCACGCGTACTGGCCATATTAAGCATTAAATCAGCAAGTGTACCATTTTGAAGCATACCGCCAAATTTGGTATCCCAAGTTGTACTATCCACATAGGTGGTAATATCCATACCTATGCCCATATTTTCTTTAATTTTCTTTACAGTGAAAGTGTCTTCCCATTTTTGAGTGACTCCCCTTAATCCTGCCACTTTAATTGTTATTGGTTCTTTTACAATTGGGAAGCCCTCTTCGTTGAAGTAATCTTTCGAAACGGTTTTTGTTTTTTTGTTTCCCTTGTTTGAACATCCGACAAACGAAAACATGAGAACACAAACCAAAAGCATCGATATTGTTCTTTTAAACATTCTAATATTTTTCATTACTTTTTCCTCCATAATTATATATATTTTGATAAATACAGTTAACCCTTTATGGCACCAATCATAACGCCTTTTTCAAAATATTTCTGAATAAATGGGAAAAGGATCATTATAGGTAGAGTTGAAACAACAATCATTGCATATTTTACCACCGTAGCGGTTTCAGTCTGTTGAATCATTGCTTCCATTTGTTCAATTGAGAATGACCCACCTTCCTGTAATGCTGATGCTGCAAACTCGCCTTCCGCCAATATTTCTCTTAAAAACACCTGAAGCGGCATTAAACTTCGGTCTTCTAAATAAATCATTGCATTGAAGTAACTGTTCCAATGCGCAACAGCATAATATAATACTTGTACGCCGATAAGCGGTTTAGATAATGGCAATATTATTTTTGCAAATATTTTTGCATCGCTACACCCATCTATAAACGCCGCTTCGTGAAGTTCCCAAGGAATACTTGAAGAAAAATAAGTTCTTGCAATAATTAAATTGAATACTGAAACCGCACCGGGCAACAGCAATGCCCAACGAGTATTTAACAGTCCTAAGTCATACATGTTTATGTATGCCGGAATCATTCCGCCGGAAAAATAATTTGTAATCAAGAAAAGAATCATTATTAACCCTCTTCCGGGCATATCTTTTCGTGAAAGAGCGTATGCACACGGAAGTGTAGCGGCTAAATTAATCGCAGTACCTACAACTGTATAAAATATTGAATTTGCGTACCCGACCCAAATTTCTTTGTAGTGAAACACATAGTCATATGCCATTGTGGTAAACTTTACCGGCAACAGCACAACCGAACCGCTTGAAATTGCATCCGCACTGCTAAACGAAGCACTTATTACATATACTATTGGATACAATGCCGTCAAAAAGAGAAATCCCAAGGTAATATACACAACAGTCATCATAAGATGATCATTAAAATTTTCTTTTAATTTTACTCGTTTCACGCTATCACCCTCCTTTACAACAAACTTGTCTCAGAAACTTTTTTAGATATTTGATTAACTATAGTCAACACAATAACATTAACTACAGAATTTAACAACCCTGCTGCCGCAGAAAAAGAATAGTCATGATTAATGAGACCCATTCTATACACATAAGTGGAGATTACTTCGGACACACCGATATTCATAGTATTTTGTAACAATAATGTCTTTTCATATCCAACATTAAGTAGTGTACCGCTTACTAAAATCAACTGAATAACAACAGTTGGAAGGAGTGTTGGAAGATTTATATGCCACATTCGCTGCCAACGATTGGCACCATCAACTTTTGCCGCTTCCAAAAGTGCAACATCCACACTTGAAAGCGCCGCAGTATAAATAATAGTGGACCAGCCAGCATTTACCCAAGCACCACTCAATACGAATATCCATTTAAATGCCCGAGTTTCCTGCATAAATGCAATAGGCTGACCTCCGAAAAATTCAATCGCCTTATTGATTATTCCGGTAGATGGATTCAAAAAAGAAATTACCATACCACAAACAACAACGGTAGAAATAAAATGAGGTGCATATGTAATAGTTTGTATGGTACTTTTTATACGACTCTTTCTCAATTCATTAAAAAACAATGCAAAAATAATCGGAAAAGGGAATTCAATCAAAACGCTTAATAGAGAAATTGTTAATGTGTTTTTAATGATAGTCGGAAACCAATAGGATGTAACCAAACGCTTAAAATGTTTTAGTCCCACCCACGGGCTCCCAAAATATCCCTGCCTAAAATTAAAATCTTTAAATGCAATAATCAATCCATACATTGGTTTATATGAAAAAAAGAAAAGCGAGGCTAATGCAGGTAATACCATTAAATACAGTATCCAATGCCTTTTCATTTGTCTCAGTGTAGATGTCTTGGTTTTCATATTCACTGCTCCCAACAATTTTGTCTATTTATATTATAATTAAAAACACTTTAAAAAAACAGAATAATTTTGACTTTCAACATAACAATTTTCACCACTTGTGGTTATGCATATATTTTGCTCATTAATTATACCGCTGTTTGTAAGTTTTGGCAACTTTCAAATATTGGATTTTCCTTAGTTAAAACAACTTTTTCTCCTTCAATTTCAAACGAAAAGTTATCGCCAAAAATGAGTGTAAATGTTGTTTTATTTTTTTCAACATTTATTTCAATGCGAGAACTTTTATAATTAATCCGGCACTTATAAGAATCCCATACTTTTGGAATATGCGGATGAAAGAGTAGACCGTCGTTATAATGACGCATTCCCAAAAAACCGTTTACAATACTCATCCATACACTTCCAAGACAAGCCATATGCAAACCGTTTGCTGTATTTTGTTTAAAGTCTCTTATATCCATATATGCAGAGCATCTAAAAAATTCGTATGCCTCCGGTTTGTCAAGTTCTGCTGCCATTATAGAATGTATGCCTGTAGATAGCGATGAGCCATGATTGCACTTAGATTCGTAATAATTATAATCACGCAATTTTTCATCAAAAGTGAATTTGTCACCTTGAATAAAATTAAGTAATACAATATCAGCTTGCTTAGACACCTGTTTTCTCCATAAATCCAAAGGATGATATAAGAAGCGCAAATCAACATTTTTCGGACACAAATCCATATCAACGGGATCTTTATAAATAAACGAATCATCCTGTTCGTGTATGCCTAATTCTTCGTTATATTTATAATACATACGATTTGCAGCATTTTCCCACAAAGAAAGTTCTTTTTCGGAAATGCCGACTTTATTCTCAAGATAAAGATACTTTTCGGGAAAATTCTTTTTCATATCATCTACAATGCTTAATGCATACCTTAAATGATATTGCACCATCATGTTTGTATACATATTGTTGCTTACACCACAAGCGTATTCATCTGGACCACACACAGTATTAATACAAAACTTTCCGTTGCGTGTATCTATAAATTGCCCTCTGTGTGCAATAAATTTTGCAGTTTCAAATACAATTTCAGCACCAAAATTGTACAAGAATTCAGTATCTCCTGTGCTATCACAATATCTCCAAATCGCAAAAGCTATATCGCTTCCCAAGTGATATTCTGCAGTTGATGCTTCAAATATAACACTGGTTTCTTCGCCGTCGATTCCGCACCACGGATACATTGCACCAACTGTACCAAATTCTTTTGCTCTATCTCTTGCCTTATCCAAATATTTATACCTGTACATTAACAGTTCTTTTTGTTTTTCAGGTTCTGTAAAATTGAAATACGGCATCATATACATTTCTGTATCCCAATAAACTTTACCGCTATATCCGGGTCCGGTAAGCCCCGTAGCACCGATAGAGCATTGATTTTTAACAGGAAGCTGTTGTCGCAAATGGAAAAGGCAAAATCTTACCGCTTGCTGATCAGCGGGATTCCCTTCAATAACTATATCTCCCACTGCCCAATGCTCATTCCATTTTTCAGATTGCTTTTTCTTAAGTTGTTCAAATCCTTTGACACAATTCCTACTGACATCTCTACGAGCTTTTTTTTCTATATCGTCAACATCATCTAAATCACAAGAAAAAGCAGCATATTTTTCTATTGTCAATTTATCATTTTTACTTAAAGCTGATTTTATCTCATAACAATAAACATTTTCACTGTTTTTTTCAGTTATATCCACATGTTTGGCATATACACTATGCATAAAGGAACTTGCTACCTTACACCCTGTAGTATTTACCCGCTGCACAAAACTATAAACATTTTCGTTATCATTTTCAGAAACAACATTACACCAATATTTACCATTTAATTTTGTCGTTTTAACAATAAGAGATTTAATCATTACCTCTCCGTTAAAATTCAACGATGTAACACTATACTGAATTTGTGCTGTGTTGACAGCATCTAAATTTACAATACGGCAACTTCTCACTTCTGCTTTTTTCCCTGATGCTGTTTCAAAAATGAATTTCCTGTTAATCCAACCGTTCTTCATATCAAGTTCGCGGTAATGTTCTTTTATATTATCGTTTGAAAAACAAGCTTTTTCGCCATCTATGTATAAATCAAAAATACGCCAATCCGCAAGGTTCACGGTAAATGCATCACGCTTTGCATAACCTGGAAATGCATGAATATGATTATACGGCTCGGTGGCAAAAACGCTGTTTATATACATTCCATCACACATTCCGATTGTCTCATCAGATTCATCGTATGTTCCGCGAAGACCTATATATCCATTCCCCAACGAAAACATACTTTCAATGTGCAAAATATCTTTTTTATCAAAATCTTTTTCAATTATCTTTGTTTCATTTACGGGCAAAGATTGTTTCTTTCCGGATTCCAAGAATGTGTCTATATCAATTTCATCATAATTATCAATAAACTGATTTGCTAATTCTTCTGTTTCTTCACGGTTGCCAACACCTACGCTTTTCATTCCTGCGGCAATGGCTCCCTCTATGCCCGCTTTTGCGTCTTCAAATACAACACAATGAAACTTTGATATACCAATCTTTTGGGCACCTAAAAGGAAGATTTCAGGATTTGGTTTTGCGTTCTTAATATCATTACCTGTAACAACAGCATCAAACAAACCATTTAATTTCAACTTATTCAAAACTAATGTTGCGTTTTTACTTGAAGAACATAAAGCAGTTTTTATACCTTTTTCACGCAAATTATTAATAAAGTGCTTTACTCCGGGATAAATATCATTCTCGTTAATATTCTCAAGGAAATCAACATAGTATTTATTTTTAAGGTTCATCAATTCCGTTTTTTTATTTAACGGCAAGTCTATTTGATTGTGTTCTAAAATTTTCTCCAATGATTTCAAGCGAGGAATGCCTCTTAACTGTTGGTTAATTTGTTCATCAAATTTCCAACCCATCTCGTCAGATAATCTTTTCCAAGCAAGATAATGATATTTATCAGTAAAAACAACTACACCGTCTAAATCAAATAGTGCACCTTTAATATTATAGTTCTTCAATTTTTTCTACCCTTTTCAATTTTATCGACAAAATACTAAATCTTTGGAAAGCTTAAGTCAAATGTCGCATTTAAATTTTTCAATCACCTAATTTTATAAGTAAAAGTTGGACTATCCTTATTGGTATAAACTAATAAAGATAATATGTTTTTTTCGTCAGCAACTTCCGACGGAACACAAATACATGTACGAAACTCGTATGACAAATCTCTCTCTATTTGTAATTCTTCCGGTTCAAAATCTTCAATATTTTCCCAAGAATTATTGACTCTGATATATAGCGGTTCCCGACCGCCACCGTCAAGTTCCTGTGAGTATAAAGTTCCATCGTACTTCAATTTCATTTGAGAAACACTCTTAAAGCCAATTGGTTCATCACAAATATTTTTTATTGTATATGATATCATGGCGTATGTGTGTTCTTCATCTGCGACAAAAGATACTCCGTTCGGAAGAATTTTAGATGTGTCATTTGTTGGAAATAAAAATTCATCGTTATCAGTGCTTGCAAGGAATCTGCCAAAACGAAACTCCTTTATTTGAAGTGTTAGTTTTGTTGTTTTAGCTGTATCTCCAAGAAAAAGTTCATTATTTTCGGGTTCTTTTTTATTTTTCCCTTTTGGGGAACAACCTGTAAATAAATACAAAATTGCAAATCCAAGAGCCAGCATCCTTATATACGCATTTTTCATACTAAACTTCCTTAACATGGTTCAAATAAACACAAACAACCGAATTGGGTTGCAACTGTTTAGGAATTGAAGTTTCTTCCCAAATACATTCATTAGAAATCAATTTGCATTTATCTATATTATAACTGCTTGTAAAATCTAACACATACGGTATTTCCTCATCGGTTGTATTCGCTATAAGAATACATGCTGTATCTTTTTTTGCGGCACATACATAAACACCCGGTATTTCAGAAGTGGCAACAACTTGATTCTCACGACTGTATAATTCAGAAAACGCAACAAAACTATAGTATGCAGGGAATGGTTTTTGCGTTAGCGGATTGAACATACCCGAATAAATGCTAACACCACATCTTGCATCATAAAACATTGCACTACTAATGTCGGTATCTTGCAACGCAAGCAACATACCGCAAGTTAATGCTGCATGTTTGATAGTTCCTCGAAGGTCAGGTTTCAAATTCCATTCATCAAGGATTTGCTCTGTATTGATATATCCCGCTTGATTTAATAGTTCTCTTGCATGATTTGCATAGTGAATATTATTAACTATACTATCATAGCTATGCCATGAAAAAAAATCTAACGGGCAGTTGTTTTCTGTGATAAATTTTAAAAAGTCTTGTATATATTGGTAATAGTATTTGACCGTTTTACCTATATTTGCAAAATCTGCATTATATTCTTTTTCTATTGCATAAAATCCACAACTTGCATACCCACCGATTTTTAAATGTGGAAATTTTTCTTTTAAATATTTAGAAGCAACATTATATAATTCAAAGTATTGTTCCTTAGTACCTATCCACATTTGCTTGCCTTCCGGCTCGTTCCAAATTTCCCAATACTTAATTTGATAATAAAAGCCGTTTGCCCAGCCTTCTGTGTAATGTCTGATTACCCCTTCACAGATTTTCGCCCATTTCAAATTATCTTTCGGTGGAAAAACCCGATATGCTTTTACTTTTACATAGTTCTCGATATTCACACCCAGTCTGAAAAAAGGTTCGACTCCATTTTCTATCAAAGCCGTAATCAACAAATCGGTAAAAGCGAAATCGTAAGATTCAGGATCATACGGATCGGCATCAAAATCTCGAAACAAATTAGGAATGTCAACAAATGTGTTGCCGCCATATGCACCCGCCACATCGTGCAGACGAGAATAGGGGATTTTTGCCTCTTTTAAATACTCAAACATAGAAAAATCCAATCCGGAAAGGGGCGGTTGTCCTACACCATGTACCGGTTTAATTTTTCCTTTTAATTCATTAAATTCTACTACAATTTTATTGTTCACTCTAATGCACCTTCTGAAAAATCACGACTTTTAGTAAACATATCAATATCGATGGACTGTATCCTAATTTTATGTTGTTTTTACTCATTATTTAATACACCATATGCAAGCGGACGCAAGAAACCACTCTATTTTTATAGTTCCTTGCGTCCAAAAAAGCATCACCAAATGCTACAATTAAATTATACTACCAAGTTCAGTTGCACTCTACCACTGGAAGTTCATTAGATTGATTATTCGGAAAACTATCGATTACACCCAACAAATATTGACGCATTAATATCAAATCATTGGCATCAATTTTATTATCGCCGTTCAAATCGCTGAATATTAAATCACCGGTACTGTATGCTATATTTTTCTTTAAACGCACAAGATCAAGTATATTGACTGTTCCGTCAAGATTGATATCGCCTCTTATAAGTTGGGGTATTACTTGACCGTCTGCAATCTTAATGCCACAACCCAAGCAATAAGTATCGCCTGTATATCCTTCATTGTCAAATGTAGCTTCAACGGCATCTCTTATTTCTGTTCCACCCTGATGATTTTCAGAATTGAACGGAAGCTCTGCATCGTCTGGAATGCATACACCGCAATCATCACACAATTCATATTCATTATTTCCGTGCGTATGGCAAGTAGAAACAGTAGCTTCAACAGTATGTTTTCTGGTGTGTTCACAAGCTGTTAAAGTGTCAAAATAGCCGCCTTGCGGTGCACACTCGGTAAAACGAATGTCTAATGCAAGTTCATATCCAATTAAAGCACTGTCATACCGATACAATATACCTTTAGAAACATTGCTTGCCACGCCGGCTGCACCAATTCCAATGACATTGCCATCAGCATCTTTCATATTTTCGACAACAAAGAGATATTCGCCCGCAGCCAATGCTCCGTCACTAAATTCAAAACTCTGAGGTGTTATAGTACCTTGCCAAATGCTCTTATCAACTAATTGTTTTATCGGTGTTGATGACAAGGAAGTTAAATAGTCAGTATCCCATGCATAAACACTTAAAGTGATTTTTTTACAATTCCAATTCCCCATATAGATTTGGAAAGCATCAAAAGGAGCGGTAACCTTTACTCTCTGTCCCATTTTTTGCGGACCGTTAAGTTCTATTTCTGCAGAAGTATAGCCGATTCCGTTAGTAATCATATCTGCTTCGGTATCATAAGCCGGGACATAAACACGTTTGAATACTTCTGCAAAATATCCTGTTGCGGGTTCAGCTTCGGTAAACAAAATTTCAAGTGCAAGTTCTTTTCCTTCTGTTGATTTACCGATACGGTAATATTCACCTTTAGATACTGTACTCTCAACTTCGTGTATACCTATTCTATTAGGATTGGCACCTCCAGAACTATAACCGGATTTACCAGCTACGGATTCTGCTTTTTCAATCACAAAGAAATACTCGCCTGCTGGTAATGCTCCGTCAGACCATTTAAATTCCTTAGGTAGAACTGCGCCATTTGTAAGTGTTGAATCCATCGTTTTCAAAGGTGACAATGCAATTGTTGTTTCGTAATCATCAGTCCACCTATATACACTCAAAGTGAATTTATAGGCATTTCCGTTTGTTAAATAAATTCGGAAACCGTTAAACGGTGCCGTTACCTTTACTCTTTGTCCTGAAATTATTTCAGCAGGTGCTTTTCCTGAAACTTCAGCAGGTTGGTAAGTGTTGCCTGTCGGCTCGCCGTCATAAGCGGGTACATAAGTGGGTACAAATGTTTCTGCTGATACGCATAGCGAAAACAATGAACTTACCAATGCCACTATCAACGCTAATGCCATAGATGATAATCTCTTGTA
>JAZUHA010000345.1:0-1993 GCA_045641485.1 Acutalibacteraceae bacterium | reverse complement strand
TACATCAAGGCTTATAAAATATCCGCCTTTCGGAGAAAGCCATTCGGCAATACCGAGACCGCCTAAATCTTTTTCGAGGTTATCGAGAACCGCATCGAACTTCGGTTTTAAAATAGCGGCGTGTTTTTTCATATGCTCTTTTATGCCGTCTGCATTTTTGAAAAATTTACAATGACGGAGCATATTGACTTTATCGTAACTTATCGACTGAACGGTAAGTCTTTTAAGTATTTCTTTTATGTTTTCTTCCGAAGAAGCAAGACAAGCAACACCCGCACCGGGATAAGAAATTTTTGAAGTCGAAGCAACCTCAACAACCATATTTTTATTTTTTTCGGGTAAAACATCAAAGATATTAAGAAGTTCGTCACCGTCGTCAACTAAATCGTGAACAATATAGGCATTATCCCAGATAATTCTGAAATCGTCTGCGGCGGTATCGAGATTTGCTATTTCTTTAACGGTTTTATCGGAAAATGTTATGCCCTGCGGATTTGAATATTTCGGAACACAGAACATACCCTTAACAGACGGGTCTTTTACATATTCACGGATTTCGTCCGTATTCGGTCCTTCGGGGGTCATATTTATGTTTATCATCTTTATGCCGAAAAACTCGCAAATTGCAAAATGCCTGTCGTAACCGGGGCACGGGCAAAGAAATTTAACCTCACCCTGTTTTGCCCACGGAGTAAAGCCCGCACCGTTGTACATACACTGTGAAACATAGTCATACATAAGCGAAAGACTTGCGTTACCGCCGACAATAATATTTTCGGGTTTTACGCCGAGTAATTCGGCAAATAATTTCCGACATTCCGGAATACCGGCAAGAACACCGTAGTTTCTTACATCTACGCCTGCTTCACATTTGAAATCGCCGTCGTCAAAAACCCTGAGCATACCGTCTGATAAATCAAGCTGGTCTGCACCGGGCTTCCCTCTTGACATATCAATATTTATGTTTTTACTTTTTAAATCCTCGTAAAATGCTTTTACTGCTTTATATTCTTCATTCAGTTCATCTTTTGTCAAAGAAAGATAAGATTTTTTCATACTAAACACCTCTAAACTTAAAAGTCGGCTGTACCTGTTGTTCTCGGGAAAGGAAGAACGTCACGGATATTCTGAATACCCGTAAGGTACATAATAAGTCTTTCAAAGCCGAGACCGAAGCCCGCATGATGAGTACCGCCGTATTTACGAAGGTCAAGATACCACCAGTAATCTTCCTCTTTAAGACCGAGTTCGCGAATTCTGTTGAGGAGGACATCAAGTCTTTCTTCACGCTGACTGCCGCCGATAATTTCACCTATACCCATAACAAGAAGGTCGGCTGCGGCAACTGTTTTGCCGTCGTCATTAAGACGCATGTAGAACGCTTTTATCTCTTTCGGATAGTCGGTAACGAAAACAGGGCGTTTATAAATAACCTCGGTAAGATATCTTTCGTGCTCTGTCTGGAGGTCGCATCCCCAATAGGCTTTAAATTCAAAATTGTCATTATTCTTTTCAAGTTCTTTAACGGCATCGGTATAAGAAACACGGGCAAAATCGGAATTTGCAACAGCGGTAAGCCTTTCAATAAGCCCTTTATCAATAAACTTATTACAAAATTCAAGTTCCATCGGGCAGTTTGCAAGGACATATTTAATTACATACCTTATCATATCTTCCGCAAGATCCATATAGTCCTTGAGGTCTGCAAAAGCAATTTCCGGCTCTATCATCCAAAACTCGGCGGCGTGGCGCTGAGTATATGAGCGCTCTGCTCTGAAAGTGGGACCGAATGTATAAATCTTGCCGAAAGACTGCGCCATTATTTCGCCCTCAAGCTGACCCGAAACGGTGAGATAAGCGGGCTTACCGAAGAAATCTTCTTTAAAATCGATTTTGCCGTCTTCGGTTTTCGGAATATTGTCAAGGTCAAAAGACGTTACACGGAACATCTCGCCCGCACCCTCGCAGTCACTGCAGGAAATAAGCGGTGTAT
>JAZUHA010000344.1:0-1918 GCA_045641485.1 Acutalibacteraceae bacterium | reverse complement strand
AAGGGCGGCAATTCTCCCGACGGCAGAAAAGTAAGAGGTACCATTCAGTGGGTAGGTCCCGAAAGTTTTAAAGCCGAAGTAAGACTTTACGACAGACTCTTTAATGTTGAGGACCCTGCATCTTTAGATGACGATGTATTTAACGATGCCGTAAATCCCGATTCGCTTATAGTATTAAAAGACTGTCTTATAGAAGAAAGTCTTAAAGAAGCCGCAACCGGCGAAGCTTTTCAGTTTATGAGAAACGGTTATTTCTGTGTTGATAAAGATTCCACACCGGAAAACCCCGTTTTCAACAGAACGGTTCAGCTTAATTCTTCCTGGAAATAAGGAGTTGACATTATGAAATATGTTTACAAAGTTATAGCCGTTATAATGGCGCTTGCGGTAATACCCGTTGCACTTTTTACACCCGTTTTTTATTACAGATTCCAGTCAACGGCTATACAGACGCTTCTGTATCTCGGCCAGAAAATGAATTTGGAACGGGTAAACGATTTACTTGAAGGTTACGACACTTTACCCGACACGGTTGCCGATTCTGTTTCCTTAACGGAAGCCGCAGACCTTATTTCCCCGATTGTAAAAGAAGAAAAAGAAAAGAAAGAAAACCAAGAACCGAAAGAAGCAAACGAAGCTGCCGAAAAAGCATTTGAAACAATAAAAGTCCCGTTAATTACAAGCGCAATATTCTTCTTTTTGATTTTAATTTGTGCTTTGGTAACGGCTGTACTTGTTATCGTTTGCAAGAACAACAGAAAAGGTGTATACTCCTCGCTTATCGGAGCCGGGCTTTCCGTGATGTTTTCGGTATCATTCGGTTCGCTTGTCTCCCCCGTTGTTAACGGTGAAATCAATTTAAGTACCATAACCGGTATGAATTCTCTTATAGGTTCCGTTCTTGTAAATATACAGGAATTAAGCCTTACGGCATTTTATTGGTCTGTTCCCGTTTTGTTTGCGGGAATAGCAATATGGACACTTCTTTACAATGTTACACTTCCCGAAAAAGAAAAGCTCGAAAGAAAAAGAATGCTCGGAGAATACACGGAGGAATAATTATGATTTACGACAAAGTTGAAAATATGGCTCTCTACTTTGAGAATGACGAAAAATTCAAAAAAGTTCTTGAAGCATACAATGAGTTTGTTAAAAACCCCATAGAAAACGGAAGAATTGATATAGTACCCGAAAAAATCTGGTGCAATGTTTCAAAATACGAAACAAAATCACCCGAAGGTGCAAAATACGAATCTCACAGAAAATTCTGCGATGTTCAGCTTATGTTTGACGGCGAAGAAAAATTCGGTTGGGCTCCTTTTGACGAATGTACAATTACAGACCCGTTCGGTGACGGCGACTGCGCATTTATGACAAGTGAACATAATCAGTTTTTTGATTTGAAAAAAGGCTATTTTGCGGTATTCTTTCCGGGCGATGCTCATATGCCGTGCTTAAAATCAGAAAACAGCAATACTGCGCATAAACTTGTGTTTAAAGTGGAAATATAGTTTTTTAACTTTCAGCGTTCGGAGTTTGGCGCAGATTACATTCAGTATATTCGTTCATATATAATACACAGAGTGGATATAATACGAAAAATCGGTTTACCGTTTTGTCAAAGCAGAACGGTAAACCGATTTTTTGCATTAAAATATCCGGTTTTATTAAAAAATAAATATGAACAAATAAACCTTTATATTACAATCGCCGAAAACTGAAATCTTAAATCTTAATATGCCTAATCACTGCTTGCGTTTGCCTGAAATTGAATATAAACCTAAATTCCTTCAAAGTTATCACATACGACCTCGGAGTTGAGTTCAAGGGAAGCCAGAATTTCTCTTGCGGTTTTGGTTGGTGGGTTAAGGAACTTCGGTTTTGCATTTGAATGGATATCGAATATCTTAATTTTATC
>JAZUHA010000343.1:0-4044 GCA_045641485.1 Acutalibacteraceae bacterium | reverse complement strand
CCCGATGTTGTAAGTATAGAAAAACTCTACTTTAATACAAACCAAAAAACCGCAATAGATGTTGCACAGGCAAGGGGAGTAATTGTGTTAGCCGTGCAGAATGCCGGAATACCGATTTACGAATATACTCCTTTGCAGGTTAAACAAAGTATTGTCGGCTACGGCAGAGCCGAAAAAATCCAGGTTCAGAATATGACAAAGATTTTTTTAAATCTTGATAAAATACCGAAACCCGATGATGCCGCAGATGCTCTGGCACTTGCAGTGTGCCACGGTCACGCAAGCGGTTCGCTTATGGGTAAGTTGGTTTGACGGAGGAAAATATGTTTTACAGTCTTACGGGTAAAATAGTTTGTGCGGAAGAGCAGTTTTTTGCGGTTTCGTGCGGCGGCGTTGCATTTAAGTGTTTTGCCACAAAAAATACGCTTAACGCCGTAAGTAATATTAAAGAAGAAGTAACGGTATATACACACCTCAATGTAAGAGAGGATGCACTCGATTTATTCGGCTTTTATTCAAAAGATGAACTTGAAGCGTTTAAACTTCTTACAAGCGTTTCCGGTGTAGGACCTAAAGCGGCTCTTGCCGTTCTTTCCGAATTAACTCCGGCTTCATTTTGTTTTGCCGTTGCTTCGGGTGACAGTAAAGCGATAAGTGCGGCAAACGGTGTAGGGCAGAAAACAGCACAGCGCATTATTATGGAACTTAAAGATAAAGTTGCCGATGCTTCGTTTATCTCGGAAGAAAATAAAAAAGATGTCGCTTCTGTTTCTTCCGTGAAAACTTCTTCAAATTCAAGTGAAGCGGTTTCGGCTCTTGTTTCTCTCGGTTATTCGCAATCGGAAGCTTCTTCCGCCGTTTCTAAACTTGACCCGTCTATGTCGGTTGAAGATATGATAAAAACTTCATTAAAAAATCTTGCTATAAGGTTTTAAACTTCAGGGAGAGTATGTATGGATGATTTTTTTGTTGCAGATGAAGAACGGGCTATAGTTCCCGAATTTACATCTGCCGATAGTGAAATTGAATATTCTTTAAGACCTCATACTCTTGATGAGTACATAGGTCAGGAAAAAGCAAAAAGTAATCTTAAAATATATATAGAGGCAGCCAAAAAAAGGAAAGAACCGCTTGACCATATTCTTTTATACGGTCCTCCCGGTCTCGGTAAAACCACTCTTGCCGGTATAGTTGCGGCGGAAATGGGCGTGCAGATAAGAATTACTTCCGGTCCCGCCATAGAAAAACCGGGCGACCTTGCCGCACTTCTTACAAGCCTTAATGACGGCGATGTGCTTTTTATCGATGAGATTCACCGTCTTTCAAGAAGTATAGAGGAAGTCCTTTATCCGGCTATGGAGGATTTTGCACTTGATATTATAATAGGCAAAGGGCCTTCGGCACGCTCTATCCGTCTTGATTTAAAACATTTTACGCTTATCGGTGCAACTACAAGAGCAGGTCAGCTTTCCGCTCCTTTGCGAGACAGATTCGGTGTGATATTAAGACTCGAACTTTATTCACCCGAAGAACTTTCACGAATAGTCAAGCGAAGTGCAGGCATATTAAATATAGAGACGGACTCTGACGGCGCACTTGAAATCGCTTCCCGTTCACGGGGAACACCGAGAATTGCAAACAGACTTTTAAAACGGGCAAGAGATTATGCCGAGGTTATGGGTAACGGCGTAATTGATACCGTTTCTGCACAAAACGCTCTTTCCCGTATGGAGATAGATGAACTCGGTCTTGACCTTACGGACAGAAACCTTTTAAGAGCAATGATAGAAAATTATAACGGCGGACCCGTCGGGCTTGAAACAATAGCCGCATTGATAGGCGAGGAAACCGTTACAATAGAAGATGTTTATGAGCCTTATTTAATGCAACTCGGATTTATTATAAGAACTCCGAGAGGACGAAAAGTAACGCCGCTCGGATATAACCATCTCGGTATTAAGTGCAACGCCGAGGGTGAACAACAGACATTTGAACAATATTAACGGAGGTACGGTTATGGGCAGATTATTCGGAACAGACGGTGCAAGAGGTATTGCAAATTCGGAACTTTCGTGCGAGCTTGCCATGCAGATAGGCAGAGCCGCCGCAATGGTTTTAACGGAACATTCAAACAAAAGACCTAAAGTTTTAATCGGTATGGATACAAGAGCATCTTCACAGATGCTTGAATCCGCAATTTCCGCAGGGCTTTGCTCTGTCGGTGCGGATGTTATGCTTCTCGGTGTTATTCCCACACCTGCGGTAGCATATCTTGTAAAAAAATACGAGTACGATGCCGCCGTTATGATTTCCGCTTCGCATAACCCGTGCGAATATAACGGTATAAAAATCTTTCAGGGCAACGGCTATAAACTTCCCGATGCACTTGAAGACGAAATTGAATCGATTATTCTCGATAAATCGCAGGTTCCTCCCGTAAAAATCGGCGGTGAAGTCGGCAGAATCACAACTTCAAAAACAGCGGTTTTCGATTATGCGGAATATCTTAAAGAGGTTGCGGAAAACGACCTCTCAAAATTCAATGAAGTTAACTTTAACGGCTTAAAAGTTGCGGTGGACTGCGCAAACGGCTCATCTTCCGTTACCGCACCGTCACTGTTTATGAGTCTTTGTGAAGATTGCTTCTTTGTGGCTTCCCATCCCAACGGAACAAATATAAACGATAAATGCGGTTCAACTCATCTTGAATTTTTGCAGGATTTTGTTGTACGTAACGGTTGTGATGTCGGTCTTGCGTTTGACGGCGATGCCGACAGATTCCTTGCGGTTGATGAAAACGGCGAGGTAGTAGACGGTGACAGGCTTATTTCAATATTTGCAAAGAATATGAAAGAAAACGGCACATTAAAGAACGATACCGCCGTTGTTACAGTTATGAGTAATATGGGTTTCTTTAAATTCTGTGAAGAAAACGGAATAAACTGCGAAAAAGCAAAAGTCGGAGACAGATATGTTCTTGAAAATATGCTTAAATCCGGTCACAATATCGGCGGCGAGCAGTCGGGTCATATAATTTTCCTTGACCACGCCACAACGGGTGACGGTGAACTTTCGGCTCTTAAACTCCTTTCAGTTATGAAGCAGACGGGCAAAAAACTTTCGGAACTTGCGGGCGTGATGAAGATTTATCCGCAGACTCTTATAAATATCCGTGTTTCAGATATAGGTAAAGCAAGATTTCCGCACGACAAAGAAATTAAAAAAGCCATTGAAGTTACCGAGAAAGAACTCGGAAACGAGGGCAGAGTACTTGTTCGTGTTTCGGGAACGGAACCGCTTGTACGTGTTATGCTTGAGGGTGAAGATGAAAATAAAATCACTCTTCTTGCACAGGAACTTGCAGATGTTGTTAAGGAGAGATTGCTTTAATGCGTGTTTCTGATAATTGGCTTGATTATGAACTTATAGACTGTTCCGACGGTGAGCGTCTTGAACGGTGGAAAGATATTATTCTTATCCGCCCCGACCCTCAGGTTATATGGCATACCCCTAAAAAAAATCCTCTTTGGAAAAATGCCCATGCAAGATATAACCGCTCAAATACGGGCGGCGGTGCATGGCAGTATTATAAAAAAATACCCGAAGTGTGGCAGATAAATTACCGTGACCTCACATTCAACCTTAAGCCCATGGGATTTAAACATACGGGCGTGTTTATTGAACAGGCGTGTAACTGGGATCTGGTGCGTGATATAATCGAAAAAAGCGGCAGAACCGATGTAAAAGTTCTCAATCTTTTTGCATATACCGGTGCTGCGACCGTTTCCGCACTTAAGTGCGGTGCTTCGGTTGTTCATGTAGATGCTTCAAAAGGTATGGTGCAGTGGGCAAAGGAAAATGCCGTATCTTCCGGCGTTGCCGATAAAAAAGTCCGTTGGATTGTAGACGATTGTATGAAATTTGTTGCAAGAGAAATCCGCAGAGAGAATAAGTATGATATCATTATTATGGTTCCGCCGTCATACGGCAGAGGTCCGGGCGGAGAGGTATGGAAACTCGAAGATGAGGTTTACGGTTTCGTTT
>JAZUHA010000342.1:0-2823 GCA_045641485.1 Acutalibacteraceae bacterium | reverse complement strand
AAAAGCGGGAGAAAAATCCTGCGGCATTGGAACCGCGGCCGAGACAGGCAACTATATTATCGGGTAATTCACCGGTCATCTGTAAAAACTGCTCTCTTGCTTCAATACCCACAACACTCTGAAAATCTCTTACCATCATCGGAAACGGGTGAGGACCCAATACAGAGCCTATGCAGTAAATACAATCTTTGTACTCTCTGCTGTATGCGGCAAAAGCGGCATCTACGGCTTCTTTTAAAGTTGCAAGTCCGTCTGTTACTTCCACAACATTGGCGCCGAGAATTTTCATTCGTGCAACATTGGGAGCCTGCTTTTTAATATCAACAGAGCCCATATAAATATCACATTCAAGACCGAAATGCGCTGCGGCGGTGGCAAGAGCGACACCGTGCTGACCCGCACCGGTTTCCGCTATTATTTTTTTCTTTCCCATATATGTTGCAAGAAGTGCTTCACCCATACAGTGATTAAGTTTATGAGCACCGGTATGGTTTAAATCTTCTCTTTTTAAATACAACTGAACATTTCCGTATTTTGAAGAAAGTCTGTCAAGATGAGTAATGGGTGTTGGTCTTCCCTGAAACTCTTTTCTTATTCTTCTTAATTCATTTATAAATTTTCTTGACTTTGCAATACTGAAATATGCTTCTGTTATCTCATTCATTGCGGCTTTGAGTTCATCTGAAATATAGCAACCGCCGTATTGACCGAAAAAACCTTTGTTATCGGGATATTGTTTTAAATAATTGTTAAAATCCATATTGTTATTCATTTTCTTTTTCTCCTTTTATTTATATTAAGTTTTTGAATTTTCAACTGAAGTTTCGCCATCGTTTTGTTAACAGTATCATATATCTCACTCCGATAAAACAAAAATCTTGCCCCAAAAATATGGGACAAGATAAAATTCCTGCGTTGCCACCCAAGTTGGTGTAAAAACACCCTCTCTGTTCCGTACCGACATACGGACTGTACTGTAACGGGTACAAACCGTTGACTGCTACTCACTTAAAAAAGTTTTCGGTCACCCTCATAAGCCCATTCGCTCCGCTTTACACTGCTGCACTCACACCGACGGCAACTCTCTTTAAGTTCAAACGAAGTTACTATCCTTAATCACAAGTTTAATTTATGAAAACATTTTACAAAATACATCACGATTTGTCAAGTGTTTTTACTTTTATAGTTGCAAAATACTGTCTATTAAATTCCTGCGGTGTTATTTTACATCGCCTTTCTTTGCCGTTTTCTCAATAGCTCGAATGGTCTGCAAATAATCTTTTTCAACTGCTGACAGATTCTGCACCTGATATTTTTTATACTCTACCTTTGCCTTTTCAATAGCCTGCGTATGACTGATTTTACCGGAATCGTTTAAAAGTTCATCCCCTGTTGAGGAAAGAATACGGTCAAGCTGTTCTGCATAATCGCTCATATACATTGGCGTATGTCTCATTGCCTGAATTTCGGCAAAATCAAAATATCCCGAAACAAGATTATTAAGTATTTTTAATTCATCTTCGGAAAGATAATTTTTTGCAACGGAAATGTCCTTTGAAGTGGGAAAATCGCCTGAAAATGAAGTTAAACCCATAAACGGTTTTTGAGCATCGGCACGCTCAAATATTATTTCTGCAGCAGTATGTCCGTGTGCGGCATAATGTAATTTGTTCTGCACCATTTTAAAAAATGCAACTGATTCTTCACTTTTCGGATTGTAGTCAATACTCGTCGCATAAAGATCAAGTACCTGACGGTACATCACTTTTTCTGAAGAACGGATATCACGAATACGCTCAAGAAGTTCTTTCCAATAGTTTCCGCCGCCTAAATTTTTCAGGCGTTCATCATCCATTGTGAAACCTTTTATCATATACTCTTTTAACCGTTCGGTTGCCCAACGCCGAAACTGTGTCGCTATAGATGATTTAATACGATAACCGAGGGAAATAATCATATCGAGATTGTAGTAAATCATATCTCTGTTTACAGAACGGTTCCCCTCTTTTTGAACTGTTCGGAATTTCCGAACAGTTGAATCTTCAGCCAATTCGCCTTCCTCAAAAATATTTTTTATATGTTCGCTGACATTAGCTTTGCTACTCTGATAGAGTTCACACAACTGTGCCTGTGTCAGCCATACTGTTTCGTTCTGAAAACGAACGTCAATTTTTGTATCTCCGTTTTCGGATTGATAAATAACAATATCGCCTTTCTTTTCTTCAACAGGGAAATTATTGCTCATTCCTGCCACCTCCTGTAAAACAGACGACAGTCCGTAAAAATTATTCAAGTTCAAATGCACCTGTATACAGACGGTAATATACTCCTTTTTCGGAGATAAGTTTTTCGTGATTACCGCGCTCGATTATTTTGCCGTGGTCAAGAACCATTATTACATCGGAATTGCGGACCGTGGAAAGGCGGTGGGCTATTACGAATACCGTTC
Organism: Acutalibacteraceae bacterium; assembly: GCA_045641485.1. Classification (GTDB taxonomy): domain Bacteria; phylum Bacillota; class Clostridia; order Oscillospirales; family Acutalibacteraceae; genus DTU089. Next base: position 374 of record JAZUHA010000342.1, on the reverse strand, counting down.
TGCCCTCCATAAGTTTATCCATACCTTTCTGAACAATGGCTTCCGTTCTTGTATCTATTGAGGAAGTTGCTTCATCAAGAATCATAACGGGCGGGTCTGCAACGGCGGCTCTTGCTATTGCTATTAACTGGCGCTGACCCTGTGAAAGGTTTGAACCGTTGTTTGAAAGTTCCGTATCATAACCTTTCGGAAGTCTTGTAATAAATCCGTCTGCACCGGCGAGTTTTGCGGCGGCTATACATTCTTCGTCCGTTGCAACAAGTCTGCCATAGCGGATATTCTCCATAACCGTTCCCGTAAAGAGATTGGTGTCCTGCAAAACAAGACCCAAACTTCTGCGCAAATCGGCTTTTTTAATTTTATTTACATTTATG
>JAZUHA010000341.1:0-7631 GCA_045641485.1 Acutalibacteraceae bacterium | reverse complement strand
AAGTACGCTATCAGCAAAGCACCCGCCTATTTCCTGAGCGGGTGCTTTTTCAACGATAGTTTTTAATTCATATATTGCCAATACGGTGAATCAGCTTTCATTTCTTCATAAGAAGAATAAAACAAATCGGAAATGTCTTCGCCGGAATTTACTTTGTTCATTATTTTACAGTATTCTTTCGTAAATACTTTTGCTCCGTCAGCCCACATATGATGAACATCTGAAAATGTTTTGGTGTCGCTGAACAGCTCATATCTGTTTTTCAGCAAATTGAAATCATATACTTTGGCAGAATATTTTTCACCTAATTCTTTCATGACATCATAAAAAGCGCTCCAGTTATCATACTCCCAGATAACCGAATCGGCAATGGGAGTAACAACAAAGATTACTTCGGCATTGTTTTCTCTGCACAGTTTTACCATTTTATCGAGTTGCTCAAAATTATCATCTGCTTCTTTGATAATTACTTCATTTGAATTATAACTGCTTTTAACCTCATCGGCACTCAATGTCAAATCTTCACCGGTACCTCTGAGGCCGTAAGTTTTTTTGCTGAAATCTACATCTTTGCAACCGTCAACAAGAATGTTATACAGTTCTTTAGGAGAAGTACCAAGGTTTTTATACAACAAATATACCATATGAACAGCAATGTGCAAACCGTTTCTTAATGAGTGAGAATAAATTGTGCCGTAATTATCGAGCTTTTCATTTTTCAATAAATACGTAATTCGTGATTTTGCCGAGTCTAACCTCGGGAGAAAATATGCATTGCCCTCTGCATCATAGATATCTCTGTCAACTGCATTGTAAGCAATTTCAATTGCTACGGATTTTACTGGATTTCTTTTAATCTCTTTTTCAAGGATTTCCTTTCTTGCCCTCCAAGGCATAACACTTCCCGACAAATTAAAGCTGTTGCAAGAAAGTTCTTCGTCAATTATCGGCAAATCAAATGCGGTAAGACCATGGGATGATCCTATGATTAAATAGTCAAGTGAACCGGCAACCGAATCACGATATGGTCTGTCGCATGTAGCAAATGATTCTGTGATAAAATAAGGTTCAATAAGAACAACAGATGCAATAGCAACTATCAAAACAGCAATCACGGAAACCAAAATAGCTTTTTTAGAATCCCGCATACATAAACCCTCCTGTTGCTTCCGCTGAAAAGCCAATGTAAATGACAAAGAATACCAGCATTAACAAAATAAAAATACGAATAGCAAGGGGGATTTTATTAAAATAGTACCGAGTTTGATTTTTCCTTTGAAGTAAACTCAGGATAAACATTATACCGATCATACCTACAGTAATAAAAATATCAATCCATTTATCAATTTTTATAAAAGGTATGAGCTGTGAAATGCCATGCGGAATTTGAGGAAGAGCAGTAAAAATCCTCTTCCACAGTCCGAAACCTTGTGATAAAGTACCGACTTCCGGCAACACTTTGATAAATGTTACAAGCACAAAGGTGCGGATTGTCTGAAAAGCTTTCCATAACCATTTGTTTTCGTAAATATGAAGTGTGGATTTTACTTTGGCATAAACGGGCTCCATCCACATTGAGAAAATGATAAATAATCCGTTTACACCGCCCCAGGCAACATAAGCCCAGCTTGCACCGTGCCAAAGTCCGGTTGTGAGCCAAACAACGATAAGTGCAAGTGTTGCCGGAAGATTTTTACCGATGGATTTACCGCACTTTTCGGTAAGCTTTTTGCCGAGATTTCTGTTCCACTTTGAAATACCAATCGGATAATAGATATAGTTCTTGAACCATGCTCCAAGTGTAATGTGCCATCTACGCCAGTACTCGGCGATTGACTTTGAAAAATAAGGTCTTTCAAAGTTTTCCGTAAGGGATATGCCGAGCATTTCACAGTAGCCGCACATAATATCCATATATCCGGAGAAATCGGCATAAATCTGTATGCTGTACATAAATGCACCGATTAAAACGGTAATACCGGTGTATGAATTGTAGTTTTCAAAAACATCCTTTACCCACGGTGCCATAACATCGGCGATAACCATCTTCTTAACGAAGCCCCAAAGCATTCTCTGGAAGCCCCATGAATAGTTTTTATATGTAAACTCGTGCTCAGAAAACAATTCATTTGATAACTGGTCGAATTCGCTGATAGGTCCCTGTGTCATCTGAGGGAAGAACGAAACAAAGAGCAAAACCTTAAGAAAGTTCTTTTCAGCTTTGTAATTACCCCAGTAAATATTGATAAGGTAACCCATCGACTGGAATGTATAGAAAGACAATCCAAGAGGAACAATCAAACTGAATTCATTATTTAATCCGGAATTAAAAATTGAGTTAACGGTATCAACGGCAAAATGAGAATATTTAACAACACACATAATGCCGAAATTCAGAACAAGCGTGCAAATCATTATGGCTTTGCGGTGCTTTTTGTTTTTCTCTTTTAATGCTTTTTTTTCTTCCTTTGAAAGAGTTGCTTTGTTATCCTTTAAGAATTGCTTTTGTTTATCCGATATTGATTGCATCCACCGTGTTGCACCATAAACCGTTGCCGCTGTTATCAAGACAAAAATTGCACCCTTAAGGCTTGACAACAGATAAAAAGCCATGCTTGCTGCAAGTAATATGACCCACTGGAATCTTTTTGGAACAACATAATATAGAATCAGTGTTGCAAAGATAAACAGTATAAATGTAAATGAAGTAATAGACATTTAATCACCTTTTAAAATATTCATATATTCGGAATACTCTTTTGCTTCTGCGTAAGTATCAAAGAAACGTGATGAAACATCCTTTCCGGAAGAACTCTCAATAATGATATCACACATTTCCTCGCAAAATGCTGTCGTGCCTAAATCACTTAAATGAAAGTCATCATGAAATGAATTGTCAATTGAAAAAAGTGAGCTATAATTTTTCAATAGATTGAAATCAAAACAACGGCAATCATATTTTTGAGCAAGCGAGTTGATTGTTATTCTGAATTCATCAAAATTATTTACTTCCCACAATTTGTTTGTAGAAATTGGTAGTACAATAAAATATACATAAATATTTTTTTCTTTGCAGAGGGCCATAACATCATCAATAATATTAAGTGTTTCGATATTGGTGTCGTAATCAATAGCGATACTGTTATACTTTTCTTCAACTTCTTGATGCGAAAAAGTCATATTTTCAGCATCGTAAGGAATATAACCTTTATTCTCTTTCTTATAATGATTTGTTTGATGGTATTTCAAATCAAGATTAAAGATATTGTTCACTAACTTCGTGCACATGTTTTCAAATGATGCAAATGCATATTCAAATGATTCTTTTATTAAAAACTTTGCAGCATCATCATATTCGTTAAATTTCGTATAGCAAAAAAAGGCAGATACTTGATCAAGTACAGACTCTGTTCTGCTTAAAAAATACACTGTTCCCCAAAAACTTTCGTCTATATCCCTGCCTAAATTATCGTACGCTATTTCAAAATAAATAGTTTTTATAGGGTTTTTTGATAGCATATCCTCAATCAAATATTTTCTTTCGTACCAATTAACTTCAGGCCCGGATAAATTGTAACTGTTAACATTCATTTTTTCGTCAATTATTAATGGATTAATTCCATATACAGAATGACACGAACCATTAAAAATACAATCTATTTCACCTGATAATTCTTTGCGGCATTTTCTATCGCTCCAGCTTTGTGAGTCAGAGGCAAAGTATATTTCAACAATAGAAACAAGTACAATAAAAAAACTGATAATAAAGCAAACTGATGATAGGAAAGCTTTTTGATAATTTTTCATGCTTAGTCTTCTTCCTGAATAGTCTGAATCATTTCCCACATTCTTGCAACAGAATTGAAATTTTCGTTTCTCATCCATTTAGGACTGATCTCAATATCAAAAGTATCGCAGATTTCACCGATAAGTCTGATTATGCTGAAAGAATCCAGCATCTTACCATCAATTAAATTAGTTTCGTTTTCATAATCAATATCGGGATTGATTTCGTTGAGTATTTCAAGTAATTCGTCCATAACAATAATCTCCTTACAGTTGTTCTTTTAATTCTTGTCTGTTGATTTTTCCGTTCGCATTTATGGGAAGCTTATCCATAATTACCACTTTTGTCGGAACCATATAAGATGAAAGTTTAGTTCTTAGTATGCTTTGAATCTGAGTTCCGTTCAATTCGACACCCTGTGATAATTCACAGAACAAAACAATTTTCTGCTTTTCTTTATTGTAAAGGCAGCAGCAACGCTGTATTTCGGGAAGTGCCCCGGCAATTACTTCTATTTCTCCGAGTTCGATTCTGTGACCTAAATGCTTGATTTGAAAATCTGAGCGTGAAGCAAACACAAGGTTGCCATCACTGTCATAAGAGGCAAGGTCACCGGTCTTAAAGCATCTGACTTCGCCATCGCCGAAATCTTTTTCAAGGAAACAATTTGCAGTTTTTTCGGGATCATTGAAATATTCTATTGCAAGTGAATCGCTGACAATATACATTTCTCCGATTCGGTCGGGTTCGGTAACAATTTCATTGCCGTCAAGAAGATATATTCTGCAATTTTTCAGAGGCTTGCCCATTGGAAGAACATCTGTGTTTTCAAACGCACCTTTGACTTCATAATAACAGCATATTCCGGCAAGTTCCGATTGACCGTAAAGATTAACATACTGAAGCTCCGGCAGAGCCTTTCGCCATTTGTTCAGATGTTTCATCGGCATTACTTCACCGACAAAGAACACCTTTTTGAGATACTTTGGCAAGACAAATGAAAGAATATTTAACTGAGCTACAATAGAAAGTGCAGTCGGAACCCACGAAATGAATGTAACATTTTTCTCATTCATATAATCAATGAGGTCGGTGGGCATGGCAAACATTTCCGTGGGAATGATTTCAAGAGTTGCTCCCGTTTTGAGCATAAGATATAAATCCTTTGCCGATGCGTCAAAGAAAAACGGCGTTTGGTTGCCGATTACATCTTCCGAAGAAAAATCAAAAGTATCACAATAGGCTTCGATATAACTGATTACCGCTTTGTGGCTTTTCAGAACACCTTTCGGCTTGCCTGTTGAGCCGGAAGTATAAACCATATACAGCGGCATATCTCCGGTAATCTCCGGGAACACTCTCGTTGAAGAAACTCTGCTGTCAATTGTAAGAAATGTTCCGCAGAAACCAAATTCATCCAAGACAGATTTATCCTGAGTTTCGCCGAATACATACTCCGGTTTACAGTCATCAAGAATTGATTTTATTTTTTCTTTTGGCATATCCGGATCAATAGGAACATAGAAATTACCGCTGTATGCAGCCGCCATATAGAAAAGAAAAACATCTGCACTTCTATGAGCAAAAACGGCAACAGGCTTTGAATTATATGTTTCCGTAATATTCACTGCCAATTCTTTTGATAATTTGCGAGCTTCGGAAAATGTATATTTCTTTTCTCTGTCAGCTACAGAAATTTTATCAGCATATTTTTCACTTGCCGATTCAAGATAATCAAGTATAGTCAATATATCACCGCATTCCCATTAAGTATACTTTATTGAAACATAGTCTTAAATATATAAATTATAAACGAACTTTACAATCTTTTCAATACTTTTTGTTAAAATCATACAATTTTTGCAAGGCTTATTTTGACTGAAAAGAAATTTGTTGTCGGTGCCAAAAGTATAGTTTTTGGTACTTAATTTTCCTGATTTGTCGATGTGTTTACATTTCGAAACCGTTAATTTTTGTTCGTCTTTGTGTAAGGAGATTTTTAAATCCTTATTTACATAAGCTCAAAATAAAAAACAAAACTGAAAAAACAAGACCTTCGGCAAATTGTCGGAGGTCTTAACTATAAATAGCTTTTGATTATGTGATTTTATTTATTTTTGATTGTAAGAAATATTTTGTCTATTTGTTTTGTAATTTTGGCTTCTATTATATTACTCAGCTTGAATGTAAGCTTATGGATAACTGTTTTATAAATCGCTGCTGCAAGGAATGAGCTAAATGCAATTAACACCCACAAAATCAAATCATATAAGAGCAACTTTCCGTCACCGAAATGTTCAATAACGATTTCATAAAACTTTGGACGAAGTGACTCGCGTACAAGTGCATTTTCGTGAATACAATAAACAAATAGTGAACAAGACGAAAGATAATTGATAAATTTACTGTGGAAATCAAAATTCAAAAACACAAAGAAAAGGCATAATATCATCGGGAAAAGGAAAACCGATAAAAGATTATTTATTGATGGATAGGTATTGAAATAGTTATTCTTAAATGCCAAAACATTTTTTATCAGAACCACTGCAACAAAAAGAACAACAGATACAGCAAAACCGATAAGCGGAGTTTTTAAGGGGCTTCTGTATCTTTCACCATACAGCTTAAAATATGCAACTATAACATAAATCATAAAAAAGCCCAATAAATTTGAATAAGCTGTTTTTGCATTTATCAAGCTGCCAAATCCATAAACAAAAGTAATAAAGATACATATTCCGAAATGCTCACGCTGATTTAAGCCGTTAATAATTTTGTTAAGGTAAGGATGAACCAAATAAAAAATTAAGTATGTTGGGACAAACCAAACCTGTTCAAATAAATCCGGGAAAATATTGTGAATAAACAATCCGGGAGTATAGTTTACATGAAAGTCAAAAATCAAGCTCAAGGTTACAAACACGGCCAGAATACCTATGGAGATTACCTGAGAATCAAGTGCAAGATTTATGGCTTTGTTTTTCTTTGCAGCTTTGCTTTCGAGTAAAAACCATGACGAACATATAACAAAAATAATATTTCCGATTTGACCGTCAAAGCGTAAAAAGCGAAGAATCAAAAGCTGAATATCGGTAGTAGGAACTTGAAAATCCGTAAAGTTTTCAAGCGTCTGCGTACAATGTGACAAACATATAAGCAAAATTGCAATTACTTTCAGTAATTCAACTCCGGACTGTCTGACCTTAGGCTGCTCTCTTAAAGAAACATTTGTTTTGTTCATTACCATACTCCAAACTGTACCAAAAAGTAAACTTTTAGGTACATACTGTGTTTTTGTAAATTATACCATAAGAGGCAATAAAATCAATATGTGAATAAAGCATTTTATATGAGTTTTTTCAAGTATCATATACTTAAAAATAGCATTTTGTTCATTCTCGAAAAGTTTACATTTCGAAACCGTTTACTATTCCTGCCTTTATGTATGAAAATTCCCAAATCCTTATTTGACTTGAGCTCAAACATAATGAAAAAATCAAATAGAGAAAATAAAATGCAATTCCGGAATATCAGATTTCGTTATTCCGGGATTGCTTATTTTATCGGAATTTCAATATTAAATTTTATTTCAGCTCTCTATTTTCACCCTTTAGAAATTTATCATTTCACATTCTGAATACAAATTCGGAAGTCATTACGCATATTTAACCGACAGTTTCATAAATATGGTTTTATATCTTAATTTTATTTTCTAAAACGGATTGATTTTTTTATATTATTATACTATAATGCGATAGAATGGAATAATTATACTTGGGGTAGAATTGGGTAGTGATAACTTGTATTCTAAATATGTCAAAAGAATTATAGATATTTTGCTTTC
>JAZUHA010000340.1:0-3841 GCA_045641485.1 Acutalibacteraceae bacterium | reverse complement strand
GCCGTATGTTTCGGAATGCTTTTTTATATGCTTCAGATATACCTTGATTTTTCGGCTTATTCCGATATGGCTATCGGCATGGGATATATGACGGGCTTTAAATTCAAAGAAAATTTCGATTACCCCTATTCAGCAGTTTCCGTTACGGATTTCTGGCGCAGATGGCACATTTCTTTAAGCACATTTTTCCGTGACTATGTTTATATCCCCCTCGGCGGAAACAGAAAAGGCAAAATAAGGACTTACATAAATCTTTTTATAGTATGGTTTCTTACCGGTCTCTGGCACGGTGCTTCGTGGAACTTTATTTTATGGGGACTTTTCTTCTTCGTTTTCCTTGTTCTCGAAAAAGCGTTCTTGTTAAAAGTTCTTGATAAACTCCCCCGTTTTGTCGGAAGAATTTATCTTCTTATTACGGTTTATTTCGGTTGGGTGCTTTTCAAATTCAGTTATACCGATGCAATACCCGTTGTATTAAAAAGTTTATTTATGCTTAACGGCAATAAATTTACCGATTTTGAAACAAACACACTTTTAAGAGAAAATGCGATTTTCATTATCATTGCCGTGCTCTCGGTTACTCCTCTTGTTCACAAAATCAAACTTTATTTTGAAAGCAAAACCGCCGAAGACGGTAAAGCGCCCGTTATTTATAAAGTTTCTCAAATTGTTTTCCCCGCAGTGCTTCTGTTACTTTCCACACTTTCGCTCGTCGGCGACAGTTACAACCCGTTCCTTTATTTCCAATTTTAATTTCCGAAAGGCCTTTTTAAATGATTTACAACAAACCGCAGGATTTATTTTTAATTCCCGAAAAGCAACTTAATAATGCCGCTCTCAAAGTCGGCAAAAAAAAAGACCGCTCTGTTATTTACAAAGCGGTAAAAGTTGTTTTGTTCTTTGCGGCGCTTTATTTCGGTGCGGTTTTGTCATTTAACTTCGGGCTTCGCCCGACATATTCCGAAACGGAAAAAAGAGAACTTAAAAAATTCCCGAAAATTTCCGCAGAAGCCGTATTTTCCGGCTCGTATTTTGACGATATCGGGCTTTGGTTTTCCGATACATTCCCGTACAGAGAACAGCTTACAAAAATGAATACCTCTTTAACAAAACTTTACGGCTTTGACGGTATTGCAATTCACGGTAAAATAGATGCGGGCGACGCTATACCCGAAGTTCCCATGCCCGTAACCGAAAATGCGGCTGAAACATCTGCGACCGAAGCCGATATAACGGAACAGACCACTGCTGAACCCACGACAACACAACCGCCGACAACACAACCGGAAAAGAAAAAGCCGAAAATCAAAGCGCAGACAATGGGCGCAATACTCGTTGCCGGAAACAGCGGTTACGAATACTACAATTTTTCAAATTCGCTTGCCGCAGAATTTATCAAACCTATAAACAACATAAAAAACTGCACAGACGGAAACACGAATATTTATACGCTTATTGTGCCGACAAGTATTGATATTGTGCTTGACGATGATGTACGAAAAGAAGTGTCTTCCGCAGACCAGAAGAAAGCACTCGAGTATTTCAACTCTTCTTTTATCGGCGTTAATCCCGTTGATACCGTATTTGACAGTTTAAGAAATCATAAAGACGAATATATTTATTTCAGAACAGACCACCACTGGACCGCTTTGGGTGCTTATTACGCATACGAGCAGTTTGCACTGAAAAAAGGCGTTAATCCCGTTGATATTACTCTTTACGGGCAAAAGACTTTTGACGGTTTCCTCGGAACATTTTATTCAAGTTCCGGTCAGAGTCCGGCTCTTTCAAAAACGCCCGATAAGGTTATTGCCTATGAGCCTGTAAACAACTGTAAATTAAAGTTTCTGCAATCCGACGGAAAAGTGCTTGAATGGCCCGTTATTTCCGATGTTTCGGATTACAATGCAGGCGGAAAGTATCTTACATTTATCGCCGGCGACCAGCCTTATGAAGTTATTACCAATAACGATTTGGAAAACGGCGAAAGTTGCCTTGTAATTAAAGATTCTTACGGAAACGCTTTTACTCCGTTTCTTATTCCGCATTACAAAAAAGTACATATTATCGACCCGAGGCACTACGAGGGAACTCTCTCTCAATTTTTAAGCGAAAACAAGGTAGACGATATTATATTTATTTCAAATATATCGACAACAAGAAATTCAGTATTTATAGATGCCATGCAGGGTTTTATCAAATAGACATTTGTTTTCTCATTTCAAGAAGTATTTTCTTTTCTTTGCGTGATACCTGCACCTGAGTAAGCCCGAGTATTTTTGATGTTTCGCTTTGTGTTTTGCCGTCAAAAAAACGAAGTTTTACAAGTAGTTTTTCATTCTCATCCAAAGAATTTATACATCTTTTCAAATCAAGCATATCCGATATTTTTTCTTCCGTGCCCGTAACCGGTACATCAAGTTGTTTTTCGGTATCTTCATCACTTGTGAGCGAAAGCGGCGGCATACTCACAAGCAGAAGTTCAGCAGCCTCCGGAACGGAAACAGAAAGATTTTCGGCAATTTCGGCAACCGTAGGTTCCTCCCCCGTCTCCCGGATAATTCTTTCTTTTTCCGCCTGAACAAGCCTTGATTTTTCTTTTACGGAGCGACTTACTTTTACGACTCCTCCGTCTCGGAAGAGCCGTTTTATTTCGCCTAACACAACGGGTACGGCATAAGTGGAAAACGCAAAACCCAAACTTTCATCGAATTTTTTTGATGCTTTTACAAGCCCTATACACCCGGCACCGCACAAATCCTCGTACTCCACCCCTCTGCCCTTAAAACGGTTTGCGCAGGCATAAACAAGACCGAGATTGTTTTCGGCAAGTTCGTTTTTTGTCATCTTTTTTTACCGTTTATCTTTTTTATCATTGTTACGGTTGTGCCTTTACCTACTCCGGAACGCACATACATTTTATCCGTAAAACTTTCCATTACGGAAAACCCGAGCCCCGAACGCTCCCCGCCTGCGCTTGTATACAGCGGTTCACGGGCTTTTTTTACATCTTCTATACCGCAACCCTTATCACGAACGGTTATTTTTACGGTATTTTCGTCATAAACGGTGCAGGTTATGTAAACGGTACCGATTTTTTCTTTATAAGCGTGAACAATGCAGTTTGTAACCGCTTCGCTTACTACCGTCTTTATATCGCCCAATTCCTCTACCGTCATATCGAGTTGCGATGAAAAGGCGGCAACCGCCATTCTTGAAAAACCCTCGTTGACGGAAAGGCTGTCAAAACTCAGTTTTAACTGATTTATCTTTTTCATTTTTCATTCCCCTTTTTTGAAATTTCCGCTATTTTTTCTATTCCGGACATTTTCATAATAAAATAATCTCTTTCGCTTAAATCCGTTACGGATAAAGTTTTTCCGAGTTGACTGCAAAGCCTGTAACGCCCCATTACAAGCCCCACTCCGGAACTGTCCATAAAGGTCACTTCCGAAAAATTGAGTATAACCCTTTTCGCTTTTTCCGTACTTACAACGGCATCATCTATTAAATCTCTTATTAAAGGCGATGTGTGATGGTCTATTTCGCCTTTAATGAATGCCACAAGCACATCGTTATTCGTTTTTATATTTACGGGCATTTTAATCTTCCTTTCCTTTTTAAATTCCTTTTATAATAATAATTCCGATAAAACAAAAAATTTGTCTAAAACAAGCACTGTTTCGGACAAATTTTTGAGTTTTTATACAGAAAACGGACAGAAATAAAATTCTCCTCCGTCAAAGTTCGTTATTTGGGCGTTATTTGGAGGTTAAGCGGTTGACAAAACCGCATTTCATGGTATAATAAAAGCAGAAAGGCAACCGATAGACGGTTAGCC
>JAZUHA010000339.1:0-2548 GCA_045641485.1 Acutalibacteraceae bacterium | reverse complement strand
ACTTGCTGAATCTGTCATTACGTCCCATAACCAGTTACCCCTTACAGTTTTGCAACCGTTTCCATAATATAATCGGCAAATTGCTCACCCGTAGCGCCGTCATCTCTGCCGGTCATAACAAGTTTTTTCTCGGTCTGCGTGCAGATTTCCAACGCTTTATACAGCTTATCCGCCTTATCGCTCTTTCCGATGTGGGAGAGCAGCATCGCGACGGCACGTATAACGCTTGACGGGTCAGCATAGGCGGCTCTGCCCTCTTTCACCATACGGGGGGCTGAACCGTGGATAGCCTCAAACATGGCGTATCTCTTGCCTATGTTTGCACTGCCTGCCGTACCTACGCCACCCTGAAACTCTGCGGCTTCGTCTGTTATGATATCGCCGTAAAGGTTGGGAAGAATAAATACCTTGAAATCCGTACGGCGTTTTTTGTCGATAAGTTTTGCCGTGGTAATGTCTATGTACCATTCGTCTGTTGTAATATCGGGATAATCTTTTGCAACTTCTTTGCAAAGGTTAAGGAATTTACCGTCTGTTGTTTTAATGATGTTTGCTTTTGTTATGATTGAAACACGGTCTTTTTTGTTGTTCTTTGCATATTCGTAAGCGATTTTTGCAATTCTTTCTGTTCCCTCGGTGGTAGTTACGACAAAGTCAAAAGCAAGTTCGCCGTCAACATCAACACCCTTGGAGCCTACGGCATAAGCACCCTCCGTGTTTTCACGGAAGAAAGTCCAGTCGATATTCTCTTCGGGAATTTTTACGGGGCGGACATTTGCAAAAAGGTCAAGTGCTTTTCTCATGGCAACGTTTGCACTTTCGATATTCGGAAGTCCGTCGCCTGCCTGCGGAGTAGTTGTGGGACCTTTAAGAATGACATCGCACGCTTTAAGTTCAGCCATAACGTCATCGGGAATGGCTTTCATTACCGCAATTCTGTTCTCAAGAGTAAGACCGTCAATATATTTGAATTCGATTCTGCCGTTTTCAACTTCGTCTTTAAGAATAAATTTAAGTACTTCTGCCGACTGTTTTGTAATAATCGGACCGATACCGTCACCGCCGCAAACGCCGATAACTATTTTTTTGAGATTTTTAAAATCTTTAAAATCTTTTGTTGCTTTAATTTTTTCGTTTCTTTCGTTCTGTTCTGTAAGAAGTTGTCTGAATTTATTTAAAGCGTTTTCAATCTGCATATCGTTCATAATTATTTGTTCTCCTTTTTTGTGTAGTCAAGAAGTCCGCCTGCACTTACGATATCCGTCTGTCTTTCGGAAATTTCGCAAACAAGTTTGTATTCTTCGCCTTTTGTTTTGTTTATAAGTGTAATTTCACCTTTTGCTTCAAGTTCGGTTTTGATGCGGGGGAGAGAAAGTTCGTCATTTACATCAATTTTGTCGTAATCGTCCGGGTTTACAAAATTAAGCGGAAGAATACCTGCGTTAACAAGGTTTGCTTTGTGAATACGGGCAAAAGATTTTGTGATAACGGCTTTAATGCCGAGGTAAAGCGGAACCAAAGCGGCGTGTTCTCTTGAAGAGCCCTGACCGTAGTTTGCACCGCCTATAATTATACCGCTTCCGGCTTCTTTGCAGTGGTCCGCAAAATGCTCATCACACTGCTTGAAGCAGAACTGTGAAAGATACGGAATATTTGAACGGTAGGGGAGTATCTTTGCACCGGCAGGCATAATGTGGTCTGTTGTGATATTGTCGCCCACCTTGAGTACGGCTTTGGCATCTATTGAATTTTCCAAAGCGGATGTTTTCGGGAAGGGTTTAATGTTGGGACCGTAGTAAACCTCAACTTTGTCGGCTTCTTCTTTTGTTTCTGCCGGAAGTTCTATCATATTATCGTTTACAATAAACTTTTCGGGAAGTATAACGGAAATATCGTCCGTAAGTTCCGTCGGGTCCGTAAATACGCCTGCAATAGCGGATGCGGCGGCGGTTTCAGGGCTTACAAGGAAAATTCTTCCGTCTGCAGTACCGCTTCTGCCCTCAAAGTTGCGGTTGAATGTACGAAGCGAAATACCTGAGGAGCAGGGTGACTGACCCATACCTATACACGGACCGCAAGCGCTCTCAAGAATGCGGGCACCGGCATCAATCATATCGGCAAGAGCGCCGTTAAGAGCAAGCATATTAAGAACCTGCTTTGAGCCGGGAGCAATACCGAGGCTTACGCCCGGGTGTACCTTTTTGCCTTTAAGAATTTTTGCGACTTTCATCATATCGAAAAGTGATGAGTTTGTGCATGAGCCGATAAGAACCTGGTCGATTTTTATTTTGCCTATCTCTTTTACGCTTTTAACATTATCGGGCATATGCGGCATTGCGGCAAGAGGTTTTAATTCGGAAAGATTTATATCAATAATTCTTTCATATTCAGCATCATCATCCGGTTTGATTTCAGTCCAGTCTTTTTCTCTGCCCTGTGCTTTCATAAAGTTATATGTAATTTCATCAGACGGGAAAACGGAAGTTGTGGCACCGAGTTCGGCACCCATATTAGTAATGGTTGCTCTTTCGGGAACGGAAAGTGTTTT
>JAZUHA010000338.1:0-2407 GCA_045641485.1 Acutalibacteraceae bacterium | reverse complement strand
TCATCTTTCTTTTTGTCCGGTTTTTCTGTTGTCTCTTCTTTATTATCTTTAGTCTTTTCTTTTTTATCTTTGGTTTTTTTATTGTTTTTTTCTTCCGTTACGGGTGTTTTTTCTGTTTCGGTAACTGCCTCTTCTGTATCTTCTGCCGTTTCGGAACGTGTTTTTGTTGTATCATCGGTTTTAATACCTACGGGATTATTTTCTACCGCTTCAATAATTTCCGTCGGAACTTCGGGAGAATCTGTTTTTATTCTCGAAACCTCGGTAAGAACACCGTCAACCCACTTGTATGTTACATATTCGCTTTCGGGCTTTGTAAAATCAACCGCTATTATCTGTTTGTTTTCGGTATCAACAGATATACTTGTTAGTGCCGAAAGTTCCTTATTATAAACAAATCTTTCGTTTTCAAAAAGCCAGCAAATATATTTTACCGCATTTCCGTCTTTGGAAATCGCAAGGCAGGCATCGGCTTTTCCGTCAAAATTTATATCCTTGAACTCTATATGCTCTTTTGCATATTCAAAATCAAAATCGGCAAGTTTACTGTCCGGAAATTTATCTATCTGAACAAGTTCATCGCCTTTGTAAAATTCGATAGAATCTTCTTTTATTTCCGCACTGTACTCGGAAACAACGGTTTTCGTTTTATTGTTACCGCAAACAACGGCGATTATAACACCTGAAACAACAAGAACGGCTGCAACAACCGCAATAATAATTTTTTTCTTTTTGGAATCCATAAAAAAACCTCCGTTAAAAAATGACATTTTCTTTATTTAAAGCCTCTGTAAGGGCATTTAAATCAAAATTTTTAAAAACAAAACCTTTCATTCCCGCAGACAATGCACCGTTTATATTTTCAGGCATATCATCTATAAAAAAGCATTCTTCCGCCACAAGACCGAACTGATTACAGAATGTTTCATATATCTTTCTGTCGGGCTTAAGCATTTTATAAAGTGCGGAAACAAAAAGCCCGTCCATTAAAGAGAACGCCGGTATATCAAAATAATGGTCAAAAACCCTCGGCGTGGCATTAGAAAGGAGATATATCTTATACCCGGCATCTTTAAGTTTTTTTATAAAATCATACATCTTTTCAACTACCGGCATATACGGGTAAAAGTCCGTAAACATCTCGCTTATTTTCTCATGATACTTTTCCGGAATTTCTTTTAATATCATGGGAATAACGTCGGAAAAGACATATTCGCCGCTGTCAAGGTCACGCCAGTAATGACTCATAAACGCTTTTTCTTTAAGAAGTTCTCTGTCCTCTTGAGGAAAATACTCTTTTACCGTTCGTTCAAGGTTAAAATCAATGAGAACGCCACCCATATCAAACACAATATTTTTTACCGTAATTAACCCCACCGACTGATAATTCTATGATTATTATAACATTTTCAATAAATTTTTCAATAAATATATAAAAAAAGTAAGAAAATCCCTTTTAAAATTAAAATAGTGTGTTATAATATTAACAAATTTTTTAGGCAGGAGATTAAATATGGATATCAGGATTTTTAAAACAGCGGAAGAAATCGGCGTAGAAGCTGCAAAAATTTTTACAGACAAAGTCAAAGAAAAACCTTGCTGTATTTTAGGTCTTGCTACCGGCGCAACACCTATCCCGACATACAAGAACATTATTAAGACTTACGAAAACGGTGAAGTAAGTTTTAAAGATGTAAAAACTTACAATCTCGACGAATACTGCAATCTTCCGAAAGATGACAAAAACAGTTACTACACCTTTATGCACGAGCAACTTTTTAACGGTCTTGATATTAAAGAAGAAAATGTTCATTTTCTTAACGGTAATGTCGATGATGTTGACAAAGAGTGCAAAAGATATGACGATGAAATCACAAATGCCGGCGGCATAGATGTTCAGCTCCTCGGCATAGGCAATAATGCTCACATAGGCTTTAATGAGCCTGCCGACAAATTTACCGACGGTTCTTTTAAAGTTAAACTTACAGACAGCACAATAAACGCCAACAAGATTTATTTTGACGAAGGTATGATGCCTCATTATGCACTTACCATGGGCATTAACCAGATTATGAAAGCCGACAAAATAATTCTTATTGCAACAGGTCCGAAGAAAGCCCAGGCTGTTAAGAATTTCATTGAGGGTGATGTTACCCCCGAAGTTCCGGCTTCTGTTCTTCAAAATCACAAAGATGTAGTCATTTTCCTTGATGAAGATGCCGCTTCCCTTCTCAATAAATAGTGGTTAGTGATTAGTGGTTAGTGATTAGTGATTAGTGTCGCTTCGCTCCGATTCGGTGAGGAATCAGGAGTGAAGAGTGAGGAATTTCGGGGCTTCGCCGATTTTATCACATTGTGAATAACCGATAATTCACACTTTCATTTTTACTTTTTTGTTCAATAAAAT
>JAZUHA010000337.1:0-2642 GCA_045641485.1 Acutalibacteraceae bacterium | reverse complement strand
GGATGTTTTCATTGCAGAGTTTTTACCGGCGTATGAATTGACTTTAGACCAGCTGTAGTTTTCAGTTTTCAGTTTTCAGTTTTCAGTTTTCAGTTTGAATAACAGACAGTTTATTCTCCGATATTTAACTTTTTTCAGATAACAGATAATAGATAACAGATAAAAGATAAAAATTTCGGGGAACGGCAAGCCGTTCCGATTTATAACCGTTTATGTATATAAATAAGTTATCGTGTTTATTTTGGGGCTTAATATAAACTGTCAGTTTTAACATATTAAAAAAATCAACCGATTTATTGCTCTGATTTTAAGGAACAATAAATCGGTTTTTAAGTTTATTTAATTGTATCAAAAAGGTAAATATCGGAGAATAAACTGTCTGTTATTTACAAGGTAATATAAAATTCGGCGAAGCCCCGAAACTCCACTCTTCACTCTCCACACTCCACTCTGAAAAAGGGTAAATATCGGAGAATGAACTGCCGGTTATTCAGTCTGAAAACTGAATTCTGAAAACTGAAAACTTATTTGTCAAAGAAGTTCTTCCAGATTCCGCTTATGCCTTCGGCTATTTCCACAAAGAATGCCACGAACTCTCTGAGTATCTGCATAATTGTATTCGGTGCGGAGCCGTCCTGCTCAATATGACCGCCCTGAGGTGTTGTTTTTGCAACCGTGAATGTATTAAACGGTGTGTCTTCATCAAGTGCATAAGATTTAACCGTTATTTCATCTTCGGAGAAGTTTACAATATTGTAAACGGGACCGTCTTTCTGAATTGCAATTGCATTCTGGGGCTGGGGTTCCACATCAGTGCCTGAGCGGGGGTGATTTATGGAGTTGGATACCATATAAATCGTGCCCTTGGCGTCTGTTATTTTATTGTCTTCGTCAAATGTACCTACTATTTCGTCATCATACAAAGCGTTGGAAACCGAATAATAATGGCTGTGACCGAGGAATACGATATCAATTCCGAATTCATCGAATATCGGTACAAATACGGGTCTTAAATGGTCTTTTGTTTCTTCTTCTCTGCTGTCTGTAAGTCTGCCGTAAAGGTCGTGGTGCATAAATGCAACTTTCCATTTAACATCGGGGTTGGCTTCTATTGCCTGTCTTGTAAAGTTGCGGTGGCTTATTGCCGCCTGATTGTTTGAATCGTAAACAAGGAAAAGTACATCACCTTTTACATACCAGTAATCGTTGCCGATTAAAGAAGATGTGCCGTCTGTAAACTGATTGGGGTGGTTGTTGAATACTTTGTATGCAATGCCTTTGCGGTCGTGGTTGCCTACGCAAAGAGCCATGGGAACGCTCTCAAAAAACGGGGAAGCAACGAGAGCCGTATATTCTCTTCTGTCACCCTTTGTTGCCTGGTCGCCGGAGGAAAGAATAAGGTCAAAAGGTGCTTTTTCGTTTGCTTTTTTAAGTACTTCGTTAAGTGTATATGACTGATGAAGAAGTGAATTTTCCATATCGTCTTCCCGTCTTGTTACATGAATATCAGTCATATATACGGCGGTAAAGTCATTACCGGCAAGTGTTTTGAAACTTGATTCTTTTACAAGGTTATCGCCGTTAAATATACGGTAAAAATACTGTTTGCCGAGTTCAAGACCGCTTACGGTTACTTTGTTTCTTCTGTCAATTTCAGGTGTTGTGATTCTTGTGCCGGTAAATGTTTTGTATTCGGCAAAATCGGGTGTTTCGCTTACGAGAATTTTGCCTTCTTCGGAAAGTGCGGGGCTGAACCATGAAAAATTGCGCTCTGTTTCGTCGCTGCCCGGGCTCATAAGTACGGCACTGCCGTCTTCGATAAACTCGTTATAGTATGTTTCCCAGGCGGAGTCCGCATATAAAGCGGAAGCGTTTACGCAAACCGCACTTAAAAGAAGCATACAGGCGAGTAAACAGGACAGAACTTTTTTTGATTTTGTAATCATACTGATATCTCCTTTAAAATTTATTTATCTAAAGAGTAAACTCTTACATAGTCAACGATAAAGTCCGTGGGTGCTTCTGTGTTTGTGTTGATATCGGGACCTGCCCAACTTTCACCGGGAACACAGTTGTCACCGCCGACCTCAACGGAAAGAAGCATATTTTCTTCAACTTTGGATGTTCCGCCGAAACTTGTTCTGCCGACTTCTACACCGTTAATATAGAAAACATATTCTTTTTCCGTCCACAAAACGCCGTATGTGTTAAATTCCTCGTACGGATTGTTCTCGGTCATACGGGTCCAGTGAATTGTTTTCTGCTTGTGACCTTCACCGTATCCGTCGTAATGAACGGCGGAAGAAACGGAGTTCGGGAATCTCTTATTTGAATAGTATGCAGATTCAAAAACATCTATTTCGGCACCGTCTTCGCCGCTGCCGTCTACATTGCCTATATTTCCGCCGTAAATCCAGAAAGCAGACCAGAGACCTGCGCCCTTGGGAAGAATACAACGGCATTCATAATAGCCGAAAGATGAACTGAAGCGGTTTCTTGTATCAAGTCCGCAGGTATACCAGCCGGGCTTGCCCAAACCGAAAATACCGTTTTCATAGTATTTTGTGCCTATGTGGAGGCAACCGTCAGAAACGGAGCACATTGCAATGTTCCAATAGGAGCCGTGACGGATTCGTGAGCCG
>JAZUHA010000336.1:0-8403 GCA_045641485.1 Acutalibacteraceae bacterium | reverse complement strand
TTATTGCTTATTTCTTTCATAAATACCTAATCCTCCCCGGACTGTCTTTTACAGCACAGTATTCTAACAGAATACTACTTCTTTGTAAACTCGGAATATAACCAACTTTACATAAAAATATACGTTTTTTTTGTACAGTATTAAATCATATACCGTAAAAAAGAAAACAGACTGATATACCCGATATAAACCGGGTATATCAATCCGAAAATTTAATCTATAATAAGTTTTCCTTCCTTTTCAAGAACGGTTACTTTTGCATCATTTACACAGGCAAAGCCGGCATCGTCAACAGAAACGGTTCCCACGGCATCGACCCACGAGCCTGCTTTGGGCATTTTATCTTTCGACTTTACGGTAATTGCAAGCGTTACATACCTTACTTCCGTTTCTTCTGCCTTCGCAGTAGTTGATTTTTCTGTCGTTGCCGCCGTTGTCGTTACTTTTGCTCCGTGTGCCGGAGCAGTAGTTGCAACAGAATCATCGGGAATCTGTTTTCGGCAAATCCAATAATACTCATGCCCTTCAATACCCTTTTTTTCGAGTTTACCCTGAACATGAACGGTACAACCGTCATAAGCGGCATAATCTTTATTGTCTTTATCTATTTGATAAGAATAATCAAGTTCGGAAGTCCAATAATAGAAGTCGTTATCATCAATATCTATTTCAACAGATGAGGTATCAAGCCGTTGTTTTTTCGGAGTGCTCATTGCCGCCTTTCGTTCTTCTTCAAAAACATCTGCAACGTGAACGCCGTTGTACCAGGCATTTACAAGGAACAATGCAACCGCAATTATAAACACCAAAAGGAACAATCCGCAAAAAAGCATCGACTTCTTTTTATAAGCATCATCAACCATATTGCTTTTCTTTTTAACTTCTTTGTTTACACTGCCGTTCTTATTTTTTGACATAAACGGAAAACCCCTTTATTATCAGTCTTTATAAAACTGGGGAAGATAATTTTTATGAGCTTCTTTCATTTCTTCATAACAAGCCTTTGCCTGTGCAAAGTCACCGCAAAGAGGATGGAGCATCAAAGCATTAAGAGCATCTTCATCGGATCCTTTCATAGCGGCATCAACCGTATATTTCTCATAAGATTTAACGGTTCTCATAAGGCTTATTATGTGACGGTTGTCAACCTTGTCAATCGGGAGGGGTTTTGCGCCGTCTTTGCCGATTACTGCCGGGATTTCAACGATATCGTCATCATCCATAAAGTCAAGAGTTCCGTCATTTTTAATGTTAACAACATGAACATCCTGTTTGTCGTTTGCTATTGAGTCAATAAGCGAAACGGCGGCAAGTGAGTATTTGTGACCGCCTCTCTTATCAAGAAGAGCAGGTTTTGTAACAATGCTTGTATCGCTGTACATTTCAAGAAGCTGTTCTTCGATTTCCATACAAACCTGCGCACGGCTCTTTGTACCTGCTTTTAAGTGAGCAAGTTTTGTGGCACGGTTGTAATAGTACTGAAGGTAAGATGAGGGGAAACCTTTGCATGAAGCAAGGCAGTCAAGGTCAAAACCGTCATCTTCGATATTTGCCATAACCGTGGGAGCAAAACCGTCATCAAATAATTTATCGAATTGTTCTTCGCCGTTTACTTTAACGGATGTAATCCAGCTTAAGTGGTTAAGTCCGAGGTATGTAATTTTTGCATCTTCACCGACTGCGGCTTTAACATCGTCAATCATATTGATGGGAACATTACAAAGACCGATGCTCTTAACATTTGTATGGTTGATAAGGAACTCGGAAATAATGCCCGACGCATTTGTGAAGTTGATAAGCCATGCATCGGGGCAGATAGCTTCAATTCTTTCGGCTATGTGAGCCATAACGGGAATTGTACGAAGCGCTTTAAAGAAACCGCCGATACCGGTTGTTTCCTGACCGATAAGGTCATGTTTAAGCGGAATTGTTTCATCTATATGACGGCAGGGAAGTTTGCCTACACGAATCTGTGTAACAACAAAGTCCGCACCCTGCAAAGCAAGGTCAAGGTCATCTGTAAAAAGGATTTCACAGTCAATTTCCGCTTTTTTGAGCATACGCTCGCAAAGGCTGCCTACTATTGTTCTTTTTCTTTCATCAATATCCATAAAAGCAACTCTTTTAAGTTTTAAAGAGTCTCTTGCTTTAATGAATCCGTCAATAAGTTCGGGGCAATATGTACTGCCGGAGCCTATAACCGTAACGCTGATTTCTTTCATATATATCTATCCTCTCTAAAAAAATTAAACATTCTCAAGTAACCAGTTTATACAGCCGGTTACGGGTGCACTTTTCAGTTTAATGAAGTTTATCTTTCTGCCGCTTCTTTCCTCTGCTATTTTGCCCATACGGTCAATATAAATATCAGACGGAAGTTTTGTGTGCATTGAGCCGGAAAGAACTACATTAACCGTTTCGCCGTCAAACTTCATAAGATTAAGGTGAGCGCAAATAAAGTCTGCACCGCGCTGTGCCATTTCTTCTATAACCTCCGAGCAAGCCTCGTCACCGTTATTGGCACTCTCGAAAAATGAACCGATAAATACACGGATAAGACTTTCCGCTTCTTCGGTTTCGAGTTTTGCGAGCAAACAGAGAAGTGAATCTCTGTCACAAACGCCGAGGCGTTCACCGAGAAGTTTTGTAAGAAGCGATGCTTTTTTCTTAAGGCAGATATCGTCATAAACTATGCGGTAAGCCTGCTGCGCAATCCAGTGACCGTTACCTTTATCACCGGAAAACTCGGCAAATCCGCCTACCTGGAGCATATTGCCTTCACTGTCTACGGAGTTACAGCAAGTACCCGTTCCGCAGTTATAACCTATACCCGCACCGGATACGCCGGCTTTAATTACGATAAAACCGTCATTGTAAACTCTTGCACCCTTAATCCCTCTTTTTTCGAGTTCTGCTATCATAGCATCGTGCTGATACGGATGGTCTATTCCGGCAAGCCCCATAAGAATACCGTCAATATCCGCAAGTGTTTTGCCGTTTTCGTTAAGGAGTTTTTCTATACCGCCCTTTAAAACATCTGCGGCTTCGGGGAAAGAACCCTCCATATTTTCGTGGTTGGAAGCAGGACCTTCAACCATGGAAATCATTTCTTTGTTTTCATTGAAAAGAGCGAATGCGGTTTTTGTTCCGCCGCCGTCTACACCTATATAATATTTCACTGTAATCTCTCCTGTATAAATAAGTTAATTATTCATCGTCACCCGAACCGTACGGGCAGACCTCTTCAAGACAGTATGTGCCTTTTCTGTACGGCTCACGGTCTATCCACATACCGTTTGTAAAATCGGGGAATGCAACGGGCATACTGCCTAAAGCCACACTCTGCTCCGAAAGGCAGGTAACCGCCATCCATGTTGCGGTATCGTAAACATCTATGGGCGGTGCTTTTTCAAGTAAAAGACTTTCAACAAATGCGGAAAGCACAAGGTAATCCATACCGCCGTGACCTGCTTTTATACCGCCTTTTTCATAAGCCTCCCACAACGGGTGGTCATATTCTTTTCTGACTTCTTCAAATTCGTGATATTCGTCGTCATCCCAAAGAGATTCGAGGTAAATACCGCCGGCTTTACCGTCCATCTCACTGTAGATACCTTTAGTGCCCTCAATAACATAGTTTCTGCAGTACGGTCTGGGGGTAGAGCAATCGTGAGTTAATGTAATTGTTTCACCGTTTGCACATTTAATAAGCGTTGTCGTAACATCGCCCTGATTGAACGGATAATCGGCAAGGTCATAATCCTCTCCGAGTTCTTTTTTTATGTATTCGTTAAGACCTCTTGATTTAGAAGCCATTGAAACAAGGCTAACAAAGCGGTTACCCCTGTTTATGCCGAGAACTTTTGCTATAGGTCCCAACTGATGAGTCGGGTAAAGTTCGCCGTTTCTGTGCATAAAGTTACAGAGTCTGCCGTGAATACGCTCTCTGCCTTTTACGATTTCGTCACGAAGGTCGTGTCTGTAACCGCCCTCCATGTGCGTAATCTCACCGAAAAGCCCCTGCTTTATCATATTGAAAAGAGCCATTTCGTTTCTGTCGTAACAGCAATTTTCAAGAAGCATACAGAATTTGCCCGTTTCCTCGCTTGTTCTTACAAGCTGCCAGCATTCTTCTACGGAAGCGGCACCGCCGACTTCAAATGCAACATCACAGCCTGCACGCATGGCATCTATTGCAATCCTTGAATGTGTAATCCAGGTAGTACATATCATAACCGCATCAAGTTTTTCATCTCGAAGCATTTCTTTATAATCAAGATAAGCGTGAACGGGATATTCATTATTGTTGACACCCGTTACGATTTCGTAGCCTTTTTCCGCACGCTCCGGAACTTTATCGCAAACTGCGGGAACACGAACTCCCTCAACCTGCAGAAGAAGTTCGAGCATTCCGCTTCCTCTGCCGCTTACACCTACAAAACCGATATTAACTTCTTTCCTCATAAACACACCGCCGTGAACATTTTTATCGTGTTTTAAACACGAATATCATTAAATTGTATTTTATCACACATTACAGATTATTTCAACCGAAAACAAAGAAAAACAACGAAGATTGCAGAAGTTTTTTCCGCAGTCTCCGTTTCTTATCTACTTACATATTTTCTTTAAAAAATCAGCAGAAGCTCCCATACATATTTTAGAATATTTATCCGTAACAAACATAAGGTGATAGCAGTGATTATGTATAAGTCCTTTGCAGTGATATGTGTCGCACACAACACCTGCATTTTTAAGTCTTTCCGCCATAGGTTCACCCTGCCCCTGACAGATAATATCATCATCAGCCCAGCAAATAAATACGGGACACCAGTTTCCGTTTACAAAGTTTGATGAAGATATTTCGTTTATGAGTTCATAATCCTTAAGATTTGAAAAATCGTTTTTAAAGCCGAAGCCCGTAAGCATTCTTGCTGTTTCGGGAATAACTCCGAAAAGCTTTTTTCCTTTTACAAGCACTTCTACATCATAAATACCGCACATAAGCATAAGCGCTTTAATATCGACATTTATTTCGGGCATACCGATTTTTTCACGCAAATCGCCGTTAAATTTCAGTGCGGCTATATAAGAACACATATATGCACCCGAAGAATCGCCGGTAAGAACGATGTTATTAAGGTCAAGAGGATATTTTTTTGCAAGTTCCTTAAGAAAATTCAGCGCATCAATACAGTCACGGATATTTTCGGGAAAAGCGGCTTCCGGAGGCAGACGGTGGTTTATATTAAATACATAATAGCCCTCGTTTGCATAATATTCGCTCACGGAAACACGGTACGATTTATCGCCCATTATATAACCGCCGCCGTGAATATATAAAATTACGGGGTGTTTTTCTTTCGATTTAATAAGTTCGGATTTAAAATACAAATCTCCGCTTGTAAGTTTTCCCTCGCCTTTATCGGAATACTTAATATCTCTTACCGAAGTTATTCCGGGGAATGTCACGGCATTCTGAAGTTTAAATCCCAAAACATCTATGGCCTTAAAAACAAATTCCGCTCTGTTCACTATAATCGCTTCTTTCGTAATATATTAAAGTCCTATACAATCAAGAATAAGTCTGTCGATTTTTTCCCAATACTTTTCTGCATCAATATTCACACCGTCAAGGTGCGTACCTTCCCGCACAATATACTGATATGATTTTGAGGAACACGCATCAAAAACACGGTTGCCCTGTGTAATGGGAACAATGCCGTCATCTTCACCGTGAATAAAAAGCATCGGCACACAGGAGTTTTCAACACACTTTGAAGCACTCACATCTTTCATATCAAAACCCGTTTTTGATTTGTAAAGTGAATTTGCAACAAATAACGCCGGGAAAGACGGAAGCGAAAGTTTTTTTGATACGATGTATTTTGCTTCTTCATAAAGATTGTCAAATCCGCCGTCATCTATAATAAGGCGCACATTTCCGGGGAGTTCTTCACCTGAAGTCATACATGCAACCGTTCCGCCGACACCGACACCGTGAATAATTATTCTTGCATCCTCATTTTCCTTTAAAACAAAAGAAATCCAGTCAAGTAAATCCTTCTTTTCAAGACTGCCCATACCGTAAACTTTGCCCTCGCTTTTACCGTGAGACCTCATATCCGGTAAAAGTATATTCATTCCCAGCCCGTAATAATGCAAAGCGTAGGTTACCATAAAAAGGGAGTCCTCATTATACGGGTGGCAAAGAATAACATAAGTATTTGAAACGCTTTTGTTTTTTACAAAATATCCGTTAAGATTTAAGCCGTCAAAAGACTTAACCGTTATTTCTTTTCCGTTTTCTTTAAGCCACTTGCCGTTTTGTGCATAAAGTTTTTTTGTTTCTTCATCACCGTTTTTTCTGTTGTCAAAAACGAAAGAACCGGCGGGAGTAAGCGCTGTTTTGTAAGACACCGCACCCAAAATACACTGAAGAAGAAACAGACAAACAAGGACAATACCGATTATTATGATTATTTTCTTTTTTGTCGGAACTTTATCCTTTAAATTTTTAATATCAAACATTATCAAAACTCTTTTTCTTTCAAATTATTATATGCCTTTATAAAACCGTCGCAAATGCTTTTTGCGGTATATTTACCGAATGAAAAAATTTCAAGATAATGGTTTCCGAAAAGTTTTTTCATTTTTTTACCCGTACCGAGAAACATCATACAAAAGTCGTTATCCGGAATTATATATCCTATTGCATCATTAAAAAGTCCGAAAACACAAAGCGTATCATCACATACGGTTTTGGAAAGAACTGTTCCCGAAAACTCCGATTTCCCGTAAGAATACTCACCCTCGCAGGCATAAGAACCCGAAAGAACGGCAGGCTCAAGTTCACCGGGAATTAAGGCAACTTTAACCTTTTCTCCTATTTCAAGATACCCCGTTTCCGTAAACGAACTGAATTTTTTGCCGTCACTTATTATATTGTAATCACCTATTCTGAGTTTTCCCACGGCATGAAAAACAGGATTATCCACACTGATCGATACACAGACATTTGAAATTTTCAATGACGGGGAAAGTTCTTCTTCCTCTGCTCTGTCGTTACCTTTTTTAATAAGCCATCTTCTGTAAAAACTTGTTCTTCCGCCTGTGAAAAAGCCGAGTTTATTTTCGTATTTATCGGGAGAAAGAACGGGATTTTTATTTATCGTTTTCTCTGTTTCGGTCATGGAAAGCGCAACTCTTGCAATCTCTTCGCCGAAAGCATTCGCCTGACCGTAAAGGTCAAGTTTATCGCTGTACGGTCTGACGGGATAAACTGCCGCAACAGCACCGTTTATGTACTGCATATTTGCGCCGTATTCGGAAAACACACTGTCCATGGCGTATACAAAATCACCGCAGATTTTGTCACCGTCACCCTTGCCTTTTACCTTAAGTGAAGCAGTGTACGGGTGTGCGGCAAAATTAACAATATATGTTTCTTTTTTTGATTTGTCGTCGGGCTTAAAGCGGAGCCGTAAAAGTTGAGTTGAGCAGTCAACAGGCTCACGTCTGTCCCACACGAGCCCTGCAAGTCCGTAATCGGTTATACTCATTTCGCCTTTACGGTTGTTGTAATCGGCGTAGGAATTTTTACCCATATATGCTTTATAGAGTTTTCCGTTGCACATATCGCCTACGGCTTCTTTTATGCTCTCGCTTATAACATTATTAAGAAAACTCATATATTCCGTGTCGCAGGAATTTTTAAGTTCGCCTTTTCCTTTTTTCAGAACATTTCTGTTATTTTTCATAACATCAACTATCTCGCCCCATATACCGCAGGTATCTACGGCACTGTGGCAGTGAACAGAACAGATGTTAAGTGAAACAATGTTATTTTCAATGCAAAAATCTTTCAGCCCGTTTCTTATTTCACGGATATTTTTATTTGATATACCTATGCAGTCAACAGAACTTATTACAACCGTTCCCCTGCCGCTGCCGTCGTTAATTGCAGTCGTTCTTACAAATGTTTCGGACACAACGCCTTTTGCATAATTTGCGGGCAGACGGGTATTTCCGCCGATGCAGTATTTTTTATTTAAAATATCGGCGGGAACGGTGCTTTTTTTTGAATATCCGAGACTCCAGCACTTCTTTTTATCGGGAGCGGATATTCTTTCAAGATTACCCGATGAAAATCCGCTTAAAATATCAGCACTTTTTTCCGCTTCGGGAAAAGGAATATCACTTGACAAAAGAGATATGGCTTTTGTAAATACCTTTGAACAAGCATCGCACCTTTTATTAAAATCCATATTTTCAAAAGATTTTTTAAATATAATACCCGAAGTCGCAACAGCACCCAAAACGGGAAGTGTGTATTTTTTCATAAATTCACCCGACTTTCCGACATTTTCTATATAATATCACTCTTTCACTCTTAATTCAACA
>JAZUHA010000335.1:0-1973 GCA_045641485.1 Acutalibacteraceae bacterium | reverse complement strand
TACGGACCGTTTTCTTGAAGCGGAACTTCTCGGATTTGACGGAATTACGGAAAACAGCATAGACGGTGTTTCGGACCGTGACTTCTGTGTGGAAATTATGAGTGCTTTTTCGCTTATAATGATGCACCTTTCCCGTTTCTGCGAAGAAATAATACTCTGGAGCAGTTGGGAATTTAAGTTTATAGAACTTGACGACTCATTTACAACCGGCTCAAGCATTATGCCGCAAAAGAAAAACTCCGACATGGCGGAGCTTATCAGAGGAAAAACGGGCAGAGTTTACGGCGATCTTATGGCGCTTCTTACAACGCTTAAAGGCTTACCGCTTGCATACAATAAAGATATGCAGGAAGATAAAGAAGTTCTTTTTGACAGCATAGACACGGTAAAAAAATGCCTTGATGTTTTTGCGCCGATGATTGAAACCATGACCGTTTTACCCGAAAATATGTATAAAGCCGCAGGCGAAGGATTTATAAACGCCACCGATCTTGCCGACTACCTTACGAAAAAAGGCGTTCCGTTCCGTGCCGCTTACAAAACGGTGGGTATGATTGTAGGTAAATGCGTAAGTGAACATAAAGTTCTTGAAACGCTTACTCTCGGTGAATACAAAAGTTTTGATAATCTTTTTGAAAATGATCTTTATGATGAAATATCCTTAAACAAATGCGTGGAAAAACGTATTTCCGCAGGCTCAACGGGATATGAATCTGTTAAAAAACAACTTTCTGTCGTAAAAGAATTTTTAAACAAATAAGAGGATTTTATTATGTTTGATGCCGAAAAAGTTAAAAACGATTGCGTAAACTGGATAAAAAACTGGTTCAAAGAAAACGGCGACGGCTGTAATGCCGTTGTGGGAATTTCCGGCGGTAAAGACAGTTCCGTAGTTGCCGCACTGTGTGTCGAAGCACTCGGCAAAGAGCGTGTAATAGGTGTACTTATGCCGTGCGGCGAACAGCACGATATCGACTGTGCAAAACAGCTTGTAAATCACCTCGGAATAAAAAATTATACAATAAACATAAAAGATGCCGTAGACGGTATTCTTAACAATATGCCGTGCGGTATGGAAATTTCAAAACAAACAGTACAGAATATTCCTCCCCGTGTACGAATGTCCGTGCTTTATGCCGTAAGTCAGTCAAATAACGGCAGAGTTGCAAACACCTGCAATCTTTCCGAAGACTGGGTAGGCTATTCCACCCGTTACGGCGATTCTGCGGGGGATTTCAGCCCCTGTTCCAACCTCACGGTCCGGGAAGTCAAGGCAATAGGCAAAGTACTCGGTCTTCCTCTTAATCTTGTTGAAAAAACTCCGATAGACGGTCTTTGCGGAAAAACAGACGAAGAAAACCTCGGATTTACTTATGCCGAACTTGACAGATACATAAGAGAAGGCGTAATAGAAGACGAAGAAAAGAAAAAAATAATCGACAGAAAGCACAAACTCAATCTTTTTAAATTACAGCTTATGCCGTCTTTTATGCCGGAAAAACAACAGTAATTTTCCCCCTTGTTTTATTTCTCAATTTATGGTAATATACGGTTAGTCGGCATATTTGCCCGAAAACTATAATTGAAAGGGAATTTTTTTATGAAACTTACATCAATTATTATGGCAATCATTTCATTTTTCAGCGTGTTATTCGGTTGTCCCGCATTTCCTTACAAAGAAAAATCGCTTAATGTTGACGATTATAAACTTGTATGGGCAGACGAATTCAACGGCAACCTGCTTGACTTGACAAAATGGGGTATGCACGATTACGGTGATCTTGATTACAACGGCTCAAGAATACGCCGTGGTTCTTACTGGAATCTTGCTATGTGCACCGTTTCCGACGGTTGCCTTCACATCGGCACCAAATATTACGAAAACGGTATTTTCGGTTTAGGCAAGCCCGGCTGGTACACCTGCGGACTTGATACAAGAAACCGCTTCAGTTCCTCCTTCGGCTATTACGAAT
>JAZUHA010000334.1:0-3991 GCA_045641485.1 Acutalibacteraceae bacterium | reverse complement strand
AGATAAGGTTGCCTCGGTTTTGCGACCGTTAAGAGAATTAAAAGGCTATAAAAAGGTATTTATTAAGCAGAATGAAACCGTAACCGTAAAATTTGTGCTATCCTATAACGATTTGGGATTTTATAACGAAAACGGTGAATACACGGTAGAAAAAGGCGAGTTTGAAATCTATGTCGGTGAAAACTGCCTGACGGATAATAAAGTTGTTGTTTCTTTGATATGATTTATTGGTTTCAGAGGTGAAAAGTATGAGCAGAAAAAAGTATTCGGAGTATGTAAAAAAAGCGAAGCAGATTTTATCCCAAATGACTTTGCAAGATAAAATTCTTCAAATGAGTATATATGCAGACCTTAACAAGGCATATGAAGAATTTAAAGAAACGGGAAAAATCGAACTGCGTGCCGGTACTTTTCATAACCCCGAAAATGTAAAGAATCTTGACGAATTGCAGGATTACTGTGTTAACAAAACAAAACTCGGTATACCTTTATTACCGGCTACCGAATCTCTGCACGGCGTTCAGGATAAGGATGCCACCGTTTTTCCGCAGTGTGCGGGGTTAGGCTGTTCTTTTGACCGTGAAAAAGTGTACAAAATGGCTGATATTATCGGTAACGAAGCAAGGGCAAAGGGAATAAGACAGGTTTATGCACCCTGCGTGGATATCCCAAGAGACCCCCCGTTGGGGAAGAATGCAGGAAAGCTACGGTGAGGACCCGTATCTTGTGGGCGAAATGGGTGCTCAATATGTTAAAGCAATACAAAAGCACGGAGTTGCCGCAACGGCAAAGCATTTTATCGCCTACGGTTTTCCGGAGGGCGGAATAAATCTTGCAACGGCACATATCGGTGAGCGTGAATTACGGGAAGTTATGCTCGAACCGTTTAAAAAACTCATTGACGCCGGCGTTATGTCAATTATGCCTTCATATAACGAAATTGACGGCGAACCGGTACACGCATCCCAAAAATATCTTCGCTCACTTCTTCGTGATGAATTGGGTTTTGACGGTGCGGTGGTTTCAGACTACGGTGCTGTGCAGATGTTAAACTATTTTCATAATATTGCAGAGGATGATTTGCAAGCCGGCAAGCTTGCCATAAATGCCGGAGTTGATATAGAAGCACCAAAGCTTTACGGCTACGGCGAAAATTTTATAAATGCGGTTAAAAGCGGAGAAATAGATGAAAAGCTTATCGACGAGGCCGTTTTAAATATTTTGATTTTGAAATTTAAAGTCGGGCTTTTCGATGACCCTTATACCGACAGTGAAAGAATAGGGCAAATGCATTCAAAAGAGGCTGTCGATTTAGCATTGGAATTAGATGAAGAATCTATATTATTGCTTGAAAATGACGGTATTTTACCGCTTGATGAAAATAAGATAGGTACGGTTGCGGTAATCGGCAATAACGGTAAAGAAAGTACCGCCGGCGACTATATTGACCTTACCGAAAACTGCGTGGATTTTTACAGCGGTATGGTAAACCGTCTCGGCGAAGACAGGGTCGTTTATTCAAAAGGCTGCAATCCGATTTCTTATACCGAAGAAATGATAACCGATGGGGTGGAAACGGCAAAAAAAGCCGATGTTGTCTTTTTGGTGCTTGGTGACCAAGCGGCTGTCGGCGGCGGAATAGCAGGTGCGGACGAAAAGAACAAAGAAATAACCTGCGGTGAGGGCTACGATATGCACACCCTTGATTTGCCGCCGTCACAAAAAAGACTTTTCGATGAGATAACAAATTTAGGCAAACCTACGGTTCTTATACTCTATGCAGGAAGACCGTATACGCTTGAAAACGATATAAAAAAGGTAAATGCTTTTATGTTTTCATTCGGCGCAGGTGAGCAAAGCGGAAACGCCTTTGCAAATCTTATTTTCGGTGATAAATCTCCCTCGGCAAAACTTTCGGTTTCTTTCCCGAAAAGTGTGGGTCATATTCCGTGCTATTACAATTATAAGCCGAGTGCAAGGGGCAGACTTTACAACCGACACGGCAGTGTTGAACATCCCGGCAGAGATTATGTTTTATCTTCACCTAATGCTTGGTATCCGTTCGGTTACGGACTTTCTTATACTAAACTTAATTACTCGAATCTGATTGCCGAAAATATCGGAAACGGTCAGGTAAAAGTTTCTGTGAATGTGGAAAATACAGGCGATTACGATATTTACGAAAGCGTGCTTTTGTTTGTGAGAGCATTGTATTCACCTGTTACACCTTTTGTAAAGAAACTTAGGAATTTTAAAAAGGTATATCTTAAATCAAAAGAGAAAAAGACGGTTGAGTTTGTTTTGACATATGAAGATTTTACCTATGTAGATTTAAACTTTAAAACATCTGTTTTTGAGGGCAAATACAAAATTTTGATTGAAAATTCAGAATGTGAAATAGCGTATATATATGATGCTTTTTTAAATTAGCAAAACTAGGGGGTTTTTATATGAAATTGGAAACTAAACTTGTTTCCTCACTTACGAAGGTGTTTCCCGATAAAGTAAACGGCGCAAGACTCTCAAAGGCAAGCGTTTTGCAAAATGAGCCGTTTTCCTTTCAAGTTGCATTCAAAAACGATAAAACCGAAATGAATGTAACACCGATATTTGTCAGAGTGGAAACAAATTTGGATATATCACTTATTTCGGAATATGCGGTAGGATATGTCCCCGTAACACGGGCGGACTTCAAAGATTCCGATAAGTATTTTGAAAGAAAAGCACCGGGACTTTATCCCGATATACTGCTTAGCAGAAAAACAAATGCCGAACTTAAAGATGACGGTCTGTCGTGGGCACCGAGGTGGACAGAACAGGAGCAGGAGGTTTTACTCGATTCCGTAGTTGATTCATATCAGTCACTTTGGTTTACGGTAAATGAAAACGGAAAACAGATAAATCCGGGTAAATACAGTATAAAAGTTTTGTTTTACAGAGCAGATAACAAAGAATGTGTGGCAACAGAAAAGCTTACATTAAATGTAATAGATGCATCATTGCCGGAACAAAAGCTCTTTTATACCAACTGGTTTCACTGCGACTGTCTTGCCGATACATACGGTGTTGAAGTGTTTTCCGATAGGTTTTTTGAAATAATGCATTCCTATGTAACCGAAGCGGCAAAATGCGGTATGAATATGATTTTACTTCCTGCTTTTACTCCTCCGCTTGATACTACGCCGGGGAAATATAGAAAAACCGTACAGCTGGTAAATATAGAATTTGATAACGGGGAATACAGTTTTGATTTTTCTCTTATGAAAAAATACATTGATTTGTGCCGAGAATGCGGAATAAAGTATTTTGAACATAATCATTTCTTTACACAGTGGGGCGCACAGCACGCACCTAAAATTATGGCAAGCGTAAACGGTGAATATAAGCGTATTTTCGGTTGGGATACCGATGCATTAAATGAAGAGTATACATTTTTCTTGAAATCATACCTCAAAGCACTTAAAGTTTTTTTACATAAAATGTCGCTTGAAAAGAACATACTGTTTCATATTTCCGATGAACCCGATACAAGGTTTATTTCACATTATGAAAATGTTAAAAATTCAGTAGGCGATGAACTGAAAGGATTTATGTGCGGTGATGCACTTTCTCACTTTGAATTCTATGAGAAGGGAATTACAAAAACACCAATCGTTATAGCAAATTCTAATGAAATTGATAAGTTTGTAACAAACTGTGATAATTATTGGGTTTATTATACCGGTTCTCAGTTATGTGACGGCTGCTCTAACCGCATTATTTCCACTACATCTGCAAGGAACAGAATACTCGGACTTCAAATGTATGTGGGTGGTGCAAAAGGGTTCTTACAGTGGGGCTATAATTATTATTACGGTGTTTTAAGTCACGGCTTGTTTAATCCGATTGCAAACCCTTGCGGTTATAACCATCTTGCCGGAACATCATTTGTAGTTTATCCCGATATAAAAGGGAAAGCGATACCGTCACTGCGTTTGAAGGTGTTTTATGA
>JAZUHA010000333.1:0-10068 GCA_045641485.1 Acutalibacteraceae bacterium | reverse complement strand
AACTTGTGTTTTTTCCGTCGCCGTAAGCGTATGCAAGGCAAAGCTGCATTTCTTCGGTACTTACAAATTCGCCCGAAGCGGAATATACATCAACATCACAAAGTGTATCACGGCTTATTGCGATAACGGAAACATTGTTTGATTCCGTATCAAGTGCGCAAAGGAAGTTGGCATCTGCCTGACCGTTGTAACCTACGCCGTAGTCACCGGTAAGTTCATCACGGTCAACACCCATAACAAGAACGGATATTATATTACTGTTATATTTATATTTCTGACCGTTATAAATAATAGTATCGCCGTTGTCAAAAACCTCGGCGGCTATATCATCGGGAACAACGGTATCTGCTTCATTTTTTCCTATAGTGCTTTTGCCGTAAAAATAAAACAAAGCAAATGTTCCGCCGAAAGCGAGAATGACGGCAAGAAAAACAGAAAGTATCGCAATCAGAACTTTCTGCTTTTTATTCAGTTTTTTTCTTCTACTTCGTATTTTCATCTTTTACAAGAACTCCTTGAACAAGATATCTTTGATTTGAATTTAACGACGGAACGCATGTGCTTAAAGTTACTATCTTTGAATTTATATCCAATTTTATTCCGTCACGGACATTTTTTACAAGAGCAACGGGATTAAGACAGTCATCAAAATATTTCTGTCGAACATCTTCGTTTGCAAAATCAAATGAATTTAAAATATGACGGTTGTCATACTCGTATGCGGCAAAAATTTTGTATGTAAGTATATGACCGGGAGTGTAAATATAAAAGTAATCGTTTTCTTTGAAAAAATCGGGATCTCTGAAATACTGAAGAGTTCCGAAATATGAATTATCTTTCATATTGTGACCGTATATAACCGTAACCGGGTCGGTAAAATCAAGAGAATTTAAGCACTGTGTAAAAAGGCAACCGCCGAATTCGTATTCTTCGTGAATGTTTCTGTGAAGATAGTAGTTGTCATCTTCCGCACTTTGCAAAACGGGATAATCGACTTTTGTACCCGGAATTTTAATCCATGCATAAATCTCGCCGTTTTCTTCTTCCAGCGCTTCAAAGTCAACGGGATTATCAGGCAAAACGTTTTCCGTTGCGGTTTCGGTCGTGGTTGCAGGCTTTTCTGCAATATCTTTTACATTACGGCAACCGCCGGAAATCAGAAAAATAAGTATAACGGATACTATAAAAACTACGGAAAATATTATTGCCGCAATACGCCAGAAGTTTTTGTTTTGCTTTTCGTCTTTTTCCATAAAAACACCTTAAAATAAAATAAACCCGATTATAGCAAACGGGTTTATTTTATTAAAAATCAATTAGTTTTCTTTAGAGCGTTTTACGCAATATGCAGCACCGAACATTGAAACGGCACCAAGAAGAACTCCCGGAAGAACCGAATAACCCGTATCGGGTGATACATCGTCATCAGTGGGTTCTATAACTTTTGTTTTGTTATCGAATGTTCCGGTAACTTCGAGTATATCGGAAGTGGGATTAAGAATGATGATTTCATTCTTTTTGTTACCTTTAATTATTTCGTATTTACCGTCAAGAATCCATTCCGTAAACTCGTGACCTTTGTCGGGAGTGGCAACGATTTTAAGAGAACCGTCTTTTTGCCAGAAATACTCAACCTTGCCGCCCTTTGTTTTCTTTACTACAATATCGGTACTGTTGTCAAAAAAAGCAACCGCATATATATCTTCGGAAGGATCGATAATATGGATTTCTGTTTTCTTTGAACCTTCAACTACGGTGTGTTTGCCGTCAACCGTCCATTTAACGAACTTATGACCTTTATCGGGTGTTGCAATAAGTTTTACCGTGCCGTCTTTAAGCCATTGATATGTGGCTTTGCCGCCCTTTTTGGCAACAACCACTACTTTAATAACATCGCCGGGGTCTTCGGGGCTGTATTCTGCAAAAGCAGCAACAGCGAACGAGAGCATCATGATAACTGCAAGAACAAGACTTAATACCTTTTTCATTATTATTACCTCCGCAAAAT
Organism: Acutalibacteraceae bacterium; assembly: GCA_045641485.1. Lineage (GTDB taxonomy): Bacteria > Bacillota > Clostridia > Oscillospirales > Acutalibacteraceae > DTU089. The sequence continues at coordinate 8,060 of JAZUHA010000333.1, read as the reverse complement.
ATTCTGTGAGAATTATACCACATATTACAACGGATTGTCAATATAAAAAATAACTATTGACTTTTTTTTCAGACTTCTGTATAATATACAGGCTATTATTATGACCGAATTTGCGGTTTGTAATACTGAATAAATTACAGGTAGTTAGTCAAACACCACTTTTACTTCGCATTAACACCTGCAAAAAAGGAGAATATAAAAATGAAAAGAACATTTCAACCCAAAGTAAGACACAGAAAGATGGAGCACGGCTTCAGAAAAAGAATGGCAGACAGAAACGGTCGCAAGGTTCTTGCACGCCGCCGCAGCAAAGGCAGAAAGAGACTTACTTACTGATAACTTCCGTTATCGGATTGATTGTGCTTTGTGTAAAGTGCAGGGAGAAAACAAGTGTCGGAATACAAAACGCTTAATAAAAACGGTGATTTTCGCCGATTGTATCACAGAGGTATAGTCGTAACTGATCCTGCGTTGGTTATCTATTATATGAAAAACCGCGCGGGAATTTGTCGTGCGGGGATTACTGCCGCCAAAAAAACAGGCAATGCAGTAGAGAGAAACCGTTCCCGCAGAATAATAAGGGCGGCTTTTAACGATTTGGTTTCCTCTGTTCCTCCGTGTTACGATTTTGTGTTCGTGGCAAGAAGCAGAACGAAATACAAAAAGAGTACGGATATTAAGGTTATAATGGAATCCGCATTTAAAAAAGCGAATATAATCGGTGAAAAAAATGAAAAATAAACTTATCGGACTGATTGAGTTTTATCAAAGGAAAATTTCACCGCTTTTTCCGTCAAGGTGCAGATTTTATCCGACCTGTTCGCAATATGCTCTTGATGCAGTCCGTATTCACGGTGCATTTAAGGGTACACTGCTTGCTCTCGGTCGTCTTTCCAGGTGCAATATACTCTTTCCGGGCGGTGTCGATCCGGTTCCGCCTAAAAAAGAAAAGAAAAAGTAAATACGCAGAAAGGAATCCGCGTAATGACAGCAATTTACGATGTTATCAGAAGTGCTTTTGCATGGATTTTCGGTCCGGTATTAAGTGCATTTTATGAACTTACCGGCAGTTATCTTGTTTCAATCGTTATTCTTACCGTTATAATAAGACTTCTTCTGTTGCCTGTTTCGATAAAACAGCAGAAAAATTCCGCAAAGCAAGTAAGGCTTAACACAAAAGTCAACAAGATAAAACAGAAATATGCAGGTAATCAGCAGAAAATTCAGGAAGAAACACAGGCTCTTTACCAGCGTGAGGGCTTCGGCGCCCAGAATATGGGTTGCGCTCCTCTTGCAATTCAGATGATTGTTATGATAGGTCTTTACGGCGTTATCTATACACCTCTTTCAACCGTTTTAAGATTCAAATCCGAACAGGTGGATCTTATGGCGAAGATTATGGGGATTGCCGCAGATGCCAAAAACAAAAATATGCTTGAAATAAACCTCCTTCAGGGTTTTGAAAAATTCAGAGAGCAACTTTTGGCAGGCGGAATGTCGGCAGATAAAATAAACGAATTGCAGATTCTTAAATCCAAATATACGATTTTCGGTCTTGATCTTTCGGCACAGCCGCAGTTCAAGGCAATCAATATGCTTTGGATAATTCCCGTGCTTGCATTCGCAACTTCCATGCTTTCATCCGTTTATATGTATTTTAAACAAAGAAAGCAGAATCCCGAAACGGCAAATAATCCGGCTATGGGCTGTATGACATTTATGTCACCGCTCATGTCACTTGCATTTACATTTATGTTCCCTGCGGGTGTAGGTTTTTATTGGATAATTTCCAATATTCTTACATTTATCCAGCAGGTTGCACTTTCTAACCTTTACAGTCCGAAAAAGGTTATAGCACAGCAGATGGTAGAGGAAACCGTTGTAAGGCGTTCAAAGGAACGAAATGCAAAACTGCGTGCCGAAAATGATAAGAAATAAGGTGAAAAAATGATAAAAGAAGCAATTGGTGTTGCCGATTCGATAGAAGCGGCAAAAAATGCAGCTTTAAAAAATCTCAATGCCCCCATAGAAGCTGATGTTAAAATAGAGATACTCGAACAGCCCAAGAAAAAAATTCTCGGTATTTTCGGCGGTTCTTCCGCTAAAGTCAAAGCGTTTTTTGACGACGGCAAAAAAGAACCCAAACCCGAAGTAAAGAAAAAACCCGAAGTAAAGAAAAAAACCGAAGTTAAAAAAGAAACTCCGAAGCAGGAGCCTAAAGAAATAAAAAAGGTTGAACCGAAAAAAGAAGCAAAAAAAGAACCCAAGAAAGAAACAAAGAAAAATCCGGAAGTTAAAAAGGCGGAGCCGTCTGTTGACCTTTCTTCCGTGGAAGCAAAGGAAACAGATGCCACAAATTACCTTAAATCAATTCTCATCGGTATGGGCTTTACCGATGCAGGAGTTACCGTTAAAGAAGCAGGCGAAGACTTTTTCTTTGAAATCACCTGCAGTGAAGATTACGGCAACATCATAGGCAGACGCGGAGAAACACTTGACGCTTTGCAGTATTTAACAAGACTTTTTGTTAACCGTGCAAATGACGACAGCAAAAGAGTTTCTCTTAATGTCGGTGATTACCGTGAAAGAAGAGCCGAGACTTTAAAATCACTTGCCGCACGCCAGGCAGCAAGAGCCTTGAAAATCGGCAGAAACTGCTCGCTTGAACCTATGAATCCTTATGAAAGAAGAATTATTCATACGGCTATTCAGGGAATTGACGGAGTTACATCTCATTCGGTAGGTGAGGGCGACAGCAGACGTGTTGTTATCGTTCCCGAAAATGCAAGAGGCGGTTACAGAGGTGACCGGGGAGGCAGAAACAATTACGGAAGAAGAGAAAAACGTGCTCCGTATGTTCCGGAAGTTTCCGATGAACCGAGAGAACAGAAAATTGATGCCGTAGCTTCGAGCCGTTACGGAAAAATAGAACCGAAAAAGGCTGTTCCCGAAGTAATTTCGGAAGATGCGGAATAATTCGGTTGACAAATTTTAAATAAAAGTTTAAAATTATTATAATTCGTTGACGGAGACAGTAGTTTTTGTTTTGATTAAGAGAGTATGCCGTTTGGTGAAAGGTATTCGAGAAATAAAAACGAACACCACTCCCGAGTGCTTTGTGAAATAAACAAAGCCGTACAGCCGCGTTAAGGTGCTTGAGTGGCAACGCAAGTTGCAATTTGGGTGGAACCGTGGAGTTTATTGCTTCATCCCATATATTTGGGGTGAAGCTTTTTATTTTTTAATACAGGAGGATTTTTGAAATGGTTAAAGTTAAACTTCGTGATGATGTGAAAGAGTTTGAATCGGGTACAACCGCTATGGAAATAGCAAAATCTTTGGGTGCGGGGCTTTTTAAAGCCGTTTGTGTATGCACTGTTGACGGTGAAATTAAAGACCTTCGTACAGAAATAAACAATGATTGTGAAATTGAATTTTTAACATTTGATTCCGATGAGGGCAAAAAAACTTACCGTCATACGGCTTCCCATGTATTGGCGCAGGCCGTTAAAAGACTTTATCCGGAAGCAAAACTTGCTATAGGTCCGTCGATAGAAAACGGATTTTATTACGATTTTGATGTTGATGAGCCGTTTACTCCCGAAGATCTTTTAAAAATAGAAGCGGAAATGAAAAAAATAACAAAAGAAGCATTACCGCTTGAAAAATTTGAAATGACTCCGGAAGATGCAATAAAGTATTATAAAGAAAAAGGTGAAATTTATAAAGTCGAACTTGTTGAAGAACATGCAGACAAAGGCGAAAATATAAGTTTTTATAAGCAGGGCGAGTTTACGGAACTTTGCGCAGGACCGCATATTCCCGATACCGGCAGAATAAAAGCATTTAAACTTACATCGTGCACGGGTGCTTATTGGCGAGGCAGTGAAAAGAATAAAATGCTTCAGAGAATTTATGCCACCGCATTTACCAAACAGGCTGACCTTGATGCTTATTTAGAGGCTATTGAAGAAGCAAAACGCCGTGACCACAGAAAATTAGGCAGAGACCTTGACCTTTTTGCACTTCGTGATGAAGCACCCGGAATGCCGTTCTTCCTTCCGAAAGGTATGGTTCTTCGCAATACTCTTATAGATTATTGGCACAAAGTACACAAAAAATGGGATTATCTTGAGATTTCCACACCTCAGATTATGCGCCGTTCACTTTGGGAAACTTCCGGTCACTGGGAACATTACCATGACGATATGTATACAACAGTTATTGACGAAGAAGATTTTGCGATTAAACCTATGAACTGCCCCGGCAGTATTCTTGTTTACGACCTTGAACCCCATTCATACAAGGAACTTCCGCTTCGTTACGGTGAACTCGGCAGGGTACACAGAAACGAACTTTCGGGCGCTCTTCACGGACTTTTCCGTGTTCGCTGCTTTACACAGGACGATGCACATATTCTTCTTGCTCCCGAACAGATAAGGGATGAAGTTGTAAGAATTTCAAAACTTTTTGACGAAGTTTATTCGCAGTTCGGTCTTCCTTATGAAATAGAACTTTCCACAATGCCCGAGGATCATATCGGCTCTGTTGAAGATTGGGAAATCGCCACAAACGCTTTGGCGGATGCTATTACGAGTATCGGCAAAACCTATATTGTAAATGAGGGTGACGGCGCATTTTACGGTCCGAAACTTGATTATCATATAAAAGACAGTCTCGGCAGAACTTGGCAGTGCGGTACAATTCAGCTTGACTATCAGCTTCCGGGCAGATTTAATCTTGAATATACCGGAACAGACGGCGAAAAGCACACTCCTGTTATGATTCACCGTGTTGTATTCGGCTCCGTTGAGCGCTTTATCGGTGTTATTACAGAGCATTTTGCGGGTGCTTTCCCGATTTGGCTTGCTCCCGTTCAGGTAAAAATTCTTCCTATTGCAGACCGCCATCAGGAAGCGTGCAAGGTTGTAGCCGATAAACTTGAAGCACTCGGTATTCGTCAGGAAACAGATACGAGAAGTGAAAAATTAGGTTACAAACTTCGTGAAGCACAGCTTAAAAAGATTCCCTATATGCTTGTTATAGGTGATAAAGAAGCGGAGGAGGGTACCGTTTCCGTTCGTCAGAGAGGCGCCGGGGATATAGGCTCAATGAAGATTGATGAATTTATCGCAATGGCAAAAGATGAAATTGATAATATGATTATTAAATAATAAATAATTAAATAAACAACCGATTTATTGCCTTTAGTTTAACAGCAATAAATCGGTTGTTTGTTTTAACAAAAACTATTTTGCATATTCACCCTCTGTTAAAGCGGTAAGTGAAATGAGGTTATATCCTCCGTTTTCGGTTTCTCTTAATGTAATGCTCAGATATTTATCGGGTTGAGCATTTTTTAGTGAGCCGTCTTCTTCCACTTCAACATGGTTTAAACCGATACATCCTACTTTGAGCGTTACGAGACCGCCTGTACGGGAAATATCCGTAATGACAGGGGAAAAAGTCGGGTTAATACCGGCAAGAGGCACTTTATAAGTCAAAGTTGCTTCATCAAATGTAAAGTTATATCCGTAGCCGGTTACATTTGAGTGGACAACAGCCGTATCTTTGCCGAAAAGTTTTTCAAAATACATTTCAACATCTGCGGCGGGCACGACCATACCGTCGTTTGTTACTTCATACTGACCTGTTTTTACTCCGTCTGTAAGAAGTGTACATAAGGCAATATTAAGTAAATCCTCGTGTTTTGCTTTTGTAATATCCGTGAAAGGCTGAGGGTCTGTTCCGACAACCCACGTAAGATATTTTCCGTAGGATTTATAATCTGCGGTACGTGAATTGCCGCTGTCAATCTTGTTTTTTATAAAAATTACGGAAGATACAATTCCTATTACCGAAAAAATAATTATCAGTAACCCAAAAAGAAACGGCAGAAAGCGTTTCTTTTTTTTGATTTTTATTACTTCATCCATATTATCAGCCTTCAACTATTCCCTCAAGGAAGTCTGTTTCGGAAACGGTAAGATCGTGGTGAACACGGAAAGTTTTTATTTCGTGTTTGCCTATATCAAACCAGAAGCCGTTATCAAAAAGTTTGCTCATAAGCATACAACGGGTAGACGGTATGCCTTTTGTTTCGTACAGTCTTATTATAAGGTCGCCGCTCTTGTCCTCACAACGCTTTAAAGCGGTGATAACAACATTATCCGCATTTACATACATAAAACTGTTTGTTTGCGGTAGACTGCCCTTGTGATAACTTTCGGGAACGGTGATAACATTGTTATTGAAAAGGTGGGCTTCTTTAACAACATCGGAGTTTTCCGCTTCGCCGGAGTGGAGATAAATACCGTACGAAAATGTTTGTTTACCCTCGTCTGTGAAGTTGAAGTTTGCTTCCGGTCTGTATGAAAAGTGGTCTGCGAAAATAACATTTCTTAAAGCCGTCAGACGAAGTTCGGTTCCCTTGCAGTCATAACTGTATTTAGAATCTGTCATAATCGAGATACCGAAGCGTTTTTTCCCTTTTGTTACGGTAAGGTCTGCCCAGTTAAGTGCGGGTTCTTCGTCACCGTCGCACGGGCGTTTGATAAATCCGCAGGGAATTTCGTATGTTGAAATTTCATCTTTACCGCCTATCGGGAACGAGAATTTAAGCATAGAGAATTTTTCCTGCCATAAGGCTTTGCATTTTACCTGTAATGTGCGCTGACCTTTTGCTAAAATAAATTCCTGTGTAAGGTGACTTTCATTAAATTTATGAACGGTGCGGACAACACTTCTTAAATCGCCGTCTTCAACACGCTTTATTGAAACAAGTTCCGGAAGACCTTTTATTTTATGGAATGTAAATACATTATGAGCCCAGGTATCCGTTTCACGGTCGTCAATAACAGTGGGTATCGCAAGGAAAGTATTGTCGGCGTATTCCGTATTAGTATCTTTATCAATGAGAGTTTTAATAAATCCGGTTTCCGAGTCAAAGTCAACCATCATATATTCGTTTTCCATAAAATAGACTTGCTCGCAGGTAACTTCTTCGGGTGCTTTTGCGGATTTATCGACTGAAAGCCAATAAGTAGCGTATCCGAAAGGCTCAACTTCTGCAAGGAAAAGTGTATCAAGATGATTGTCGTTAGACCTTGAAGCACGGATATTTTGGAATAAAACGCTGTTGCCGTCGCTGTCTTTTACAGATTTAGACGGGTGATAAACGCTTACGGGCATTGTGATTTTGTATGAATGGGGATTAAAGACTATAACAGGGCGATCAAATTCATTGTCCATACCCGTTCCGTGTCTTTCATTTAAAAGAACGGGGTCGCTTACACCGTCAACCCATGTATTTATTTTTTTTGCAATTCTTAAAGCGGCTTTGTTATATGCTCTGCCGGCTATGGTAAGAGCGTGACCGTCGCTTTCTTTAACATCCTCGTATGCTTCCGCTATGGAACAGCCGCACATAATATCGTGGAACTGATTAAAGCATACATCACGCCAGGCTTCTTTAAATTCCTCTGTTTCGGGCTCGCAGGATGTTATAACAGATGAGATGGTGTCCCATTTTTCTGCCGCACCCAAAAGATTTTCGCATTTTCTGTTTAACTGCTTAACGAGTGAAGTTGCACTGTAACAGCCGCTTGAATGGTGCTGCATATCATCATTCCACGAGGGAATATCGAGTTTTTGCATAAGCATATCGTTAAAGAAATCATCGGGAGAGGAAAACTCCATTTCGTTAAAGCCTTCTCTTTCGAGATTTTCCGTAAGATATTCTATATCTCCCTTTGTGGGACCGCCGCCGTGATTGCCTACACCGTAGAAAAGCATCATACCGTGACCTGTCTCCTCGGCACGGTTATTGAAAATTTCCATGGCACGGTCAAGGCTTTTTTTGCCGGATTCGCCGTAACCCGTGGGTATTCTGTATGTAAGAACTCTTGAGCCGTCGGCACTGTCCCACCAGAAAAGGTTTTCGGGCATTTCTTTGTTTTCGTCAGTATTCGGACGCATCATAACATAAGCATTCATACCGCTGTTCAATAAAAACTGCGGAATCATACCGTTATGACCGAAAGAGTCTACATTATATCCGG